>JBKOXV010000319.1:0-9714 GCA_046725105.1 bacterium
GCCCAATCGAGCACTGTTGCACGGTACTGGCCGGCGCTGGCTCTCAGCCGAACACCACGGTGCGGTTGCCCCAGACCAGGATGCGGTGCTCGAGGTGGGCTCGCAGGGCGCGGGCGAGGACGGCGACCTCCAGATCGCGGCCCCGGCGAGCGAGCGTGGCGACGTCGTCGCGGTGGCTCACCCGGGTCACGTCCTGCTCGATGATCGGTCCCTGGTCGAGGCCGGCCGTCACATAGTGGGCGGTCGCCCCGATGATCTTGACGCCACGGTCGTGGGCCTGGCGGTACGGGCTGGCGCCGACGAAGGCGGGCAGGAAGGAGTGGTGGATGTTGATGACCCGCCCCTCCCATCGGTCGACGAACCAGGGCGAGAGGATCAGCATGTAGCGGGCCAGCACCACCAGCTCGACGCCGTCGGCGCCCAGGAGGGCGTCGACCTCCGCTTCCTGGGCGCCGCGGTCGCCGTCGACGACCGGCACGAAGTGGAAGGGCACCTTGAAGGCGTCGGCCAGGCCGGCGTGGTCGTCGTGGTTGGACACCACCAAGCCCACGTCGAGGGCCAGCTCGCCGGTGTACGCCCGGGCGAGGACGTCGGCCAGACAGTGCGGCGGCTTCGACACCAGGACGGCGGTGCGCGGCCGCCAATCGGTGAAGCGCAGCTGCGTCGCCATGCCGAAGCGCTCCGAGATCGGGGCGAAGGCGTCGAGCAAGCGGTCCTCGGCCACGGTGATCGAGTCGACGGTGAACTCCACCCGTTGGAAGAACATGCCGTCCTGCGGGTCGGTGTGCTGCTCGGCTTCGACGATGTTGCCGCCGACCTCGGTGACGAACCCGGCGACGGCGGCGACGATGCCGGGCCGGTCACGGCACGACAGCAGCAGCACGGCATGGCGCGACATCGGCGAACGACGTTATCGGTACGCTCGCTCATGCCTCGCCGGTGGAGATCGCTGGCCGTTGCGGCCGGGCTCGCGGCCGGCGCCGTCTGCGTCGCTGTCGACGGACCGGCCGGCGCCGGCGACTGCGCCGAGCGCGATCCCTTCACCGCCGCCTTCCAGGACGACTGGCACCGCGCCTACGGCCCGCCCGCCTTCGCCGCGTTCGTCGAGGACCGCGTGACGGGGTGTACGTACGGTTTCGGCGACCTCACCGCCATCTTCCCGCTGGCATCGTCGGCGAAGGTGCTCGTGCTGGCCAGCGCGCTGGTGGGGGTCCAGGACGGCGTGCTGTCCTTCGACGCGCTCTACCCGGATCTGTATTCCATGATCCACGTCTCCGACGACGACGCCACCCGGCGCCTGCTCCGGGTGCTCAATCCCACCTATGGCATCGCCGTCATGGCCCAACGCTTCGGGTTGTCGTCGGCCTATGTACGTTCGGCGGGCGCGTTCGGCTCCACGTCGGTGACGGCGGCCGATGCCGTCGAGCTGGTCGACAAGGTCATCGGCTCCGACGCCAGTCCCCTCACGGCGCCCGACCTGCGCTCGCAGGCCGGGAGCCTCACCGAGGACGTCGACCCGAGCCAGAAGTGGGGCGTTTCGGCCGGAGTCCCGGCCGGGTGGCACGTCTCGCTGAAGAACGGGTGGTACCCGACCGGGCCGGGCGACATCGGTCCGGCCGGGTTCTGGCGCATCAACTCCATCGGGCTGGTCTCCGACGACGCCGGCGACGAACGCTGGTCGATCGCCGTGCTCGGCAACGAGTGGATCAGCTACTCGCAGGGTGTGAGCGCCATCCAGGCGATCGCGACGCAGGCGGCCGATGTGTTGGCACCCGAGCCCCGCGCCGAGCGCGTGGCGGCGGCCACGGTGGCGCCACTGGCGCAAGGCGAGCCGGGCGGATTCGTGCCCGTCGCGCCCCGACGCGTCCTCGACACCCGCGTGGCGGGTCGGCCCGTGCCGGCCGGCGCCGTCACCCCCGTCGACCTGGCCGGCGTCACACCGGCCGGCGCCACGTCGGCCGTGGTGCATCTCACTGTCGACGAGCCCGACGCCGACGGTTACCTCACGGCCGTTCCTTGCGGTCAGGCGGTACCGCTGGCCTCGAGCGTGAACTACGCGCGCGGGTCGCCCTCGTCCGACGACGCCATCGCGCCGATGGCCGCCGGCACGAGCATCTGCGTGTACACGTCGGCGCGGACGCACCTCGTCGTCGACATCACCGGCGCCTACACGGCGAGGGCCGGGCAGCGCTTCACGGCGCAGGCGGTGCCGGTCCGGTTGGTCGACACCCGCTCCACCGGCCGGCCGGTCGCGGCGGGCTCCGTGACCGCGGTCGATGTCGGGCCGAGCGGTGGCGCCCTGCTCAACGTCACGGCCGACGGCGCCGCCGATCCCGGCTACCTCACGGCCTATCCGTGTGACGCCGGCGTGCCGGCCACCTCCACCGTGAACGTGCCGATCGGCCGGCCGACGGCGGGAGAGGCCGTGATCCCGGTGGGCGGCGACGGCACGGTCTGCGTCTACGCCAGCACCGCGGTCGGCGTGATCGTCGACCTTCTCGGCACGTTCTCCGACGACCCGGCCGGCTTGTGGTTCCAGGCCGCTCGACCGGTACGGGTCCTCGATACGCGGGACGGCACGGGCGGGTGGCTGGGCTCGGTCGGTGCCGGCCAGACCATCGACGTCGATGTCGGTCTCCCGGCCGGCGCCGTCGCCGTCGGGACGTTGACGGCGGCGGGGGTGACGCGGCGCGGCTACGTCACGGCCTGGGCCGGTGGTGGTGTCCCGTTGGTCTCGAACCTCAACCACATCCGGGGTGACGTGATCCCGAATCTCACTGCGGTGGCGGTCGGCGGTGACGGGCGGATCCGCCTGTTCAGCAGCGCCGGCGGGACCCGACTCGTGTTCGACGTCGCCGGCTGGTTCACGTTGTAATACGCGACGAGCCCGTGCAGAGGCCGCCGGTAGCCTCGTCCGCCGTGCCCGAGTTCCAGGCTCCGAAGGGAATGCGCGACGTACTCGCGCCGGAGTCGGCGCGCTGGCAGGTCCTCGTCGCCACTTTCGCCGAACACGCCCGCCAGGCCGGCTACGGGCTCGTGCTCACGCCGCTGATCGAGCACGTCGAGGTCTTCCAACGGGTGGGCGACTCCACCGACATCGTCCGCAAGGAGATGTACGACTTCGACGACAAGGGGGGCCGCCGCGTCGCCGTCCGGCCCGAGATCACCGCCGGGGTGGTGCGTGCCTTCATCGAGCACCGCCCGGCCACGCCATGGAAGGCATGGACGGTGGGTGCCAACTTCCGGTACGAGCAGCCGCAGTCGGGCCGCTACCGCCAGCACCACCAGCTCGACGCCGAGATCGTCGGTACATCGGATCCGGACGCCGACGTCGAGGTGATCGCCCTGCTCGACGGGTTCCATCGCGCTCTCGGCCTACAGCGCCGCACCCTCAACATCAACACCTTGGGCGACAGCGAGAGCCGGCCGGCATACCACGACGCCCTGCGCTCGTACTTCACGTCGCACGCCGCCGACCTGAGCGGTCAGAGTCGTGAGACGTTGGCCCTCAACCCGCTGCGCGTGCTCGACTCGAAACGGCCGCAGGACGCCGACATCATCGCCGCCGCCCCGGCCACCGTCGACTTCTTGGGCCCGGCCGCCGCCGCCCACTTCGACCGCATGCAAGCCGGGCTCCGGGCGCTGGGGATCGCGTACGAGGTGGCGCCCCGTCTCGTCCGGGGCCTCGACTACTACACCCACACCGTGTTCGAGTTCGCCGCCGAGTCGCTCGACGGCACACAGAACGCCATCGGCGGCGGCGGCCGCTACGATGGCTTGGTCGAGCAGCTGGGCGGCCCACCCACGCCGGCCGTCGGCTTCGGGGCGGGCATCGAGCGGATCCTGCTGGCCTGCGACGCCGAGGGAGTCGTGCCCGCCGGAGACGAAGGCGTCGACGTCTTCGTCGTCGTGACGACCGAGGGCACCGACGCCCTCGTCATCGCGGCCGAGCTGCGCGCCGCCGGCGTCTGCGCCGATCGAGCCTTCGGCGGGCGCAGCATGAGGGCGCAGATGAAGGCGGCCGACAAATCTGGCGCCCGCCTCGCCGTGATCGTCGGCGCCGACGAGGCCGCCGCGGGCGAGGTAACCGTGCGCCCGCTGCGCGGCGGTGAGCAGCAGCGCGTTCCTCGCCCCGAGCTCGTGAAGTACGTGAAGGAGCTGCTCCAATGACGGCGGAAACGGCGCTGCGCACCGACTACTGCGGCGCCCTGCGCGCCGCCGACGCCGGGCGCCCGGTCGCCTTGTGCGGCTGGGTGGCGCGCCGGCGCGAGCACGGCGAGCACCTTGCCTTCGTCGACCTGCGCGACCACACCGGGCTCGTCCAGTGCGTCGTGCCGGGCGCCCACGATCTTCGCAGCGAGTACGTCGTACGGGTTACGGGCACGGTTCGACTCCGGCCCGAGGGCACGGTGAACCCGAACCTCGCCACCGGCGAGGTCGAGGTCGGCGACTGCACCGTCGAGGTGCTGAGCGCCGCCGAACCGCCGCCGTTCCCCACCGACGCCCGCGCCGACGACGTCGACGAGAACGTGCGCCTCCGCTATCGGTACCTCGACATCCGGCGCGAGCGCATGCAGCGCAACCTGCGCATCCGCGCCGCCGTGAACGCCGCTATCCGCGGCGCCATGGAGCGCCAGGGGTTCGTCGAGGTCGAGACGCCCATGCTCATGCCGTCGACACCGGAGGGGGCGCGGGAGTTCCTCGTGCCGTCGCGGCAGTCGCCCGGGTCCTTCTACGCCCTGCCCCAGAGCCCGCAACTCTTCAAGCAGCTGCTGATGGTGGGTGGCATCGATCGCTACTACCAGATCGCCCGCTGCCTGCGCGACGAGGACCTGCGGGCCGACCGCCAGTACGAGTTCATGCAGCTCGACGCCGAGATGAGCTTCGTCGACCAGGACGACGTGCTGGCGGCCATCAGCGAGGCCGTGCTCGACGCCGCCGAAGCGGTCACGGGGGAGCGGCCCGGGCCGATCGAGCGCATCACGTGGCACGAAGCCCTCGACCGGTACGGCGTCGACAAGCCCGACCTCCGGTTCGGCATGGAACTGGTCGAGCTCACGCCCCTGTTCGCGACGAGTGGCTTCAAGGCGTTCGCCGGCGCGCCCTCGATCAAGGGAATCCGGGTGGCCGGCGGGGCGCCCGAGTTCGGCCGCAACAAGCTCGACGCGCTGGTCGATCGGGCCAAGGCGCTCGGAGGGCGCGGTCTGGTGTGGCTGAAGGTGGCCGAGGACAGCTCGGTCGACTCACCCGTCGCCAAGTTCCTGTCCGACGACGAACGGGCTGCGGTCGTCGCCGCCTTCGACGCCAGCCCGGGCGACCTGCTGCTGCTCGTGGCCGACGAGTGGGCCGTCGTGTGTGAAGTACTGGGCCAGCTGCGCAACGAGCTGGGCCGGCCGCCGGTGCACGCCGGCCCGTACCGGTACGTGTGGGTGGTCGACTTCCCGATGTTCGTCGGCGTCGACGCCGAGACGGGCCGCCCCAAACCGGCTCACCATCCGTTCACCCGCCCGCACCCCGACGACGTGGGCTTCCTCGAGACCGAGCCCATGAAGGTGCGCTCGCGCGCCTACGACCTCGTCCTCAACGGGTGGGAGCTAGGGTCGGGATCGATCCGGATCCACGAACCCGAGCTGCAGCAGCGAGTGTTCGATCTCCTCGGCATCGGCGCACAGGAGGCCAACCGGCGCTTCGGGTTCTTCTTGACGCCGTTCAGGTACGGCGCCCCGCCCCACGGCGGCTTCGCCTTCGGCATCGACCGGTTGGTGGCGATCCTCGCCGGCGAAGAGAACATCCGTGAGGTCATCGCTTTCCCGAAGACCCAGTCGGGCACCGATCCCATGACGAACTCGCCGACGCCCGTCGACGAGCGCCAGCTACGAGAGCTCGGCCTGCGCGTGCTCCCGCCGAAGTCCTAGCGCCTGGGCGACCAGCTCGTAGGAGTGCACCCGTTCGCGATGGTTGTGCACCATCGTGGTGAGCATGAGCTCGTCGGCACCGGTGCGCTCGGCGAGCCGCAGAAGTTGGTGGCGGACCTGCTCGGGGTCGCCGACCACGTGGGTGGCGGTCCACGACCGGGCGATTTCCTGCTCCCACGGCGAGTACTGGTAGGCGGCGGCCTCCTCCGGTGACGGGTAGCGGCCCGGCCGGCCGGTGCGCAGCCGCACGATCGCAAGCTGGCTGGAGCCGGCCAGGAAGCGGGCGTGCGCCTCGGTCTCGGCGCACACCACGGCGACGCCGAGCATGAGGTAAGGCTGGTCCTGGTCGGCGGAGGGCCGGAACGTCTGGCGGTAGGCGGCGACGGCGGCCTCGGTGCCGCCCGGCGCGAAGTGGTGGGCGAAGGCGAACGGCAGGCCGAGCACTCCGGCGACCTGGGCGCTGTAGGTGCTCGAGCCCAGCAGCCACAGGGCGGGCTGGTAGCCGAGTCCGGGCGTGGCGGTGATGCCGCGGTACGGGTGGCCGTCCGGGAAGGAACCAGTGAAGTAGCCGAGGAGCTCGACCAGCTGGGCCGGGAACTCGTCCTCGGTGAACGACAAGTCGGTGCGGCGCAGCGCCCGCGCCGTCAACTGGTCGGTCCCCGGCGCCCGGCCGATGCCGAGGTCGACCCGCCCGGGGTGCAGCGCCTCGAGCGTGCCGAACTGCTCCGCCACGGCGAGCGGGGCGTGGTTGGGCAGCATCACGCCGCCGGACCCCACCCGGATGTGGTCGGTGGCCGACGCCAGGTGGGCCAGCAGTACCGCCGGCGACGAGCTGGCGATGCCCGGCATGTTGTGGTGCTCGGCGACCCAGTGCCGGTGGTACCCCAGGGCCTCGGCCGTCCGCACCAGGTCGATCGAGTTGCGTAGGGCCTCGGCCGGCGACGAGCCCTCACTTACGGGCGCCAGGTCGAGCACGGAGAGGATCGGAGCCATCGCCGTGGAGGCTACGGGCGAAGAACCGCGATGCCTGATGTACCGCTGCGGTACACCAGATGCCGCGGAAGCACGGCCCACAACCGCCGGCGCCACCAACCCGACGACCGCGCTCGGCGAGGCTCAGGCCGGCTTGCGGCCGACGAGGAACTGGACGTCGAAGTCGAAGCGGATGCCGGCGCCTTCCACCCGGAGCTGCTCGGCGGCGGCCGAGGCCGCCTCGTGAAAGGCCGCCTCGCCGATGGTACGGATGGTGAGGTAGGCGGGGCCGGACGAGGCGAAGGCGCGCGCCGTCAGGTCGGCGTCGGGAAAGGCGAGCGGCACCGCCTTCGTCCACCGCTGGCCGACCGTGAGGCCGGCGCCGGCGAGCATCTGCTCGGCCACGCCGGGCCAGGCGATGTTGGCCATCTGCTTGGCGCGGGCGGCCTCGTGCTCGTCCACCTGGCCGAACAGCTTGAGCAGGGGGTACGCCGTCATGCGCTTGGCGTGGCCCCAGAAGCTGATGCCGACCTGCCCACCCGGGCGGCAGACGCGAACGGCCTCGGCGACGGCCCCTTCGCAGCCGCCCCAGATGCCCCGGAAGCTGGTGACGACGTCGAAGGCGGCGTCGGGCCAGGGGAGCGCGAACATGTCGCCGACTCGGACGTCGGCGTCCGGGACGCGAGCGCTGGCGATGGTGAGGAGTCGGGGTGAGGCGTCGATACCGGCGACCGTGGCGCCGCGGCTGCGGGCGATCTGCAACGCCAGGCCCGGTCCGCACGCCACGTCCAGCACCGCCGAACCGGCCTCGACCTTGCAGGCGTCGAGCAGCTCCAGGTACTCGGGCCACATCTGCGCCTCCAGCAGGTAGGCGTAGTCGGCGGCCCGACGCCCCCATCCCTGGTCGACCTGGCTCCAGCTCAGGGCTGGCACGATAACCCGCCGGGCGCACGCGGCCGGCCGGACGTTCCCTGGGGAGCCGGTACTGGCGGCTGTGGTCGGCGAGCACCATCTCCAACATCGGCGACGGGATCGACCTGGCTGCCCTGCCGCTGTTCGCGGCGGCGCTCACCCGCGACCCCCGGCTGGTCGCCGGCCTGGCCACTGCGGCCCGGCTGCCCTGGCTGTTGTTCGCGAGCAGGCCGCCGAAATGGTGGCGAACTCGTTCGTCGGTCCTCCGTTGGGCGGCATCCTGTTCTCGTTGACGTGTCGGCGCCGTTCTGGGCCGACAGCGCGTCGTCGTGGTCGCCTCTGCTCTCATCGCCACCATCGCCGGGACGTACCGACCCGTCCGGCCGAGCGACACCACGGCGCCAGGCCCAGCTCGTCCTGGGCGAACAGCACGAAGGTGGCGAACCACAGGGTCTGGGCGAAGCTGGCCACGCCGAGCAGGACCGCCAGGGTGCGGATGAGGCGGTGACCGTGCAGCCACCGGATCCCCTCGCCGATGTCGGCCCAGATGGACCGCGGCTACGGCTTCCTGCTGGCGGCCATGGCCCTCGGTGGCGTCGTCGGCGGCGTGCTCAGCGGGCGCGTCACGGCCCGCATCGGGTCGGCGACCGCCCTCGTCGCCTGCCTCGTCATCGACGGCGTGGTCACGATCGCCATCGGCTTCTGCTCCCAAGCCTGGCTCGTGGCGGCGCTCTCGGTTCTGTCGGGCGCGTTCATCGTCACCTGGAACGTCATCACGGCGTGGCTCCGCCAGCGCGTCATCCCCGATCATCTCGTCGGCCAAGTGAACAGCGTGTACCCCTTCATCGGCTGGGGTTCGATGCCCATCGGCGCCGTGCTCGGCGGCGTCCTGGCCGACGCCTTCGGGCTGCGGGCGCCGTTCTTCATCGCCGGCGCCCTCGTCCTTCTGTCCGTCGTGCTGGCCCGATCGCAGATCACGCCGACCGAGATCGCCGCCGCCGAAGCCCGCTGATCGAACCCAGATACGGTCGGGGCGATGGCCGACGACCTGTTCGCCGCGGCCGTGCGCGAGCGCCTCGCTCGCCAGGCGCCGCTGGCTGCCCGGTTACGGCCGCGGTCGCTCGACGAGGTCGTGGGCCAGCCTCAGCTCCTGGCGCCGGGCCGGCCGCTGCGGGCCCTCATCGAGGAAGACCGCCTGTCGTCCGTCCTGCTCTGGGGGCCGCCGGGCACCGGCAAGACGACGCTGGCCCGCCTCATCGCCGACACGACGGCAAAGGCCTTCGAACCCATGTCGGCGGTGAGCGCGTCGGTGAAGGACGTGCGCGAGGTGCTCGAGCGGGCCCGGACGCGGCTCGGCGAGAACGACCGCGGCACGATCCTGTTCCTCGACGAGATCCACCGGTTCAACAAGGCCCAGCAGGACGCCCTGCTCCCGGCGGTGGAGGAGGGCCTCCTCATCCTCGTGGGCGCCACCACCGAGAACCCGTTCTTCGAGGTCAACCCGCCGCTGCGCTCGCGCTCGACCCTGTTCCGCCTGGAGCCGCTCGACGACGAGGCGCTCCGAACGCTGGCCCAGCGGGGCCTGGACACCGAAGGCGTTACGGCCGACGACGATGCGATCCGGCATCTCGTCGACCGTGCCGAGGGCGACGGCCGCCAGCTCCTCACCGCCCTCGAGGTCTCCGCCGCCCTCGCCAAGGCCCGCGACGACGACCACATCACGTTGGCCGACGCCGAGAACGCCCTGGGCACCCGGGTGCTGCGCTACGGCGAGGACGACCACTACGACGTGATCTCGGCCTTCATCAAGAGCCTGCGCGGCTCCGACGTCGACGCCTCGCTCCACTACCTGGTCCGGATGCTGGAGGCGGGCGAGGATGCTCGCTTCATCGCCCGCCGGCTGGTGATCCTGGCC
>JBKOXV010000220.1:0-5145 GCA_046725105.1 bacterium
GCCTTGGCGCGCCGCGTAGGGGGCGGTGAGCCGGCCCGACCCGAGGAGCCATTGTGCAAGCGAGGCATTGAGGCTGCCCGTCACCGGATCCTCGACGGCCACGCCATCCTTCGGGAAGAAGGCGCGCACCTCGATGGCGTAGATGCCGTCCGGCGGGTGCAGGGCCACGACGCCGACGTCCTGGTCGATGCGGCCGGGCTGCAGCGCCAACACCGAATCGACGTCGGGCAACAGCACGGCGACCCAGCCCGGCCCGTTGTCGACCCACTCGGCCGCCTCGATCTCGGCCCGGTCGATGGACAGCAACGTCGCCAGGTGCTCGATGGTGGCTTCGTCGACCGGACCGGATCGGACGAGCCGTGGGGCGGCGAAGGCGAGCCGGCCGCCCGTGGCGCGCACGGCGATGAGCCCGGCGGCGCACTGCTGGACGATCAGGCCGTCCTGCTTGGGCGCGCCGCCGGCCTCGAGCCAGGCATGGCAGGTACCGAGGGTGGGGTGGCCGGCGAAGGGCAGTTCGGTGACCGGTGTGAAGATGCGGACCTGGTAGTCGGCGCCGGCGTCGTCGGGCGGGACGACGAACGTGGTCTCCGACAGGTTCATCCAGTTGGCGACGCGCTGCATCTCGTCGGTGGAGAGGCCGCTGCCGTCGAGCAGGACCGCCACCGGATTGCCGCGGTACGCCGTGTCGGTGAAGACGTCGACGAGACGGTAGGGGCGCCGCACGGGCCGAGTGTGCCAGGTGCGATGATCGAGCCCGTGAGTGATTTCGACGACGAGATCGATGACGACGACCTTGACGACTATGGCGAGGACGACCTGACGGCGTTCGACCGCACGCGGGCGGACTACAGCGGCGTCGAGGTCGACGAGGAACTCCAACCGCTCGACGACGTGGAGCTGGCCGAGGAGGGGATGGGGCTCGACGACCCCGAACGGCTCGCCATCCTGTCCGACGGCGCCGACGATCCCGACGGCACGGACGCCCCGCCGCGACCGTCGCTCGACCCCGACGACATCGGCTGGGACACCGACGAGGCCGGGTGACGCGCGACGCTGGTGCCGTGCCCGCCTACCGGATCAACTACCAGGGGCCGAAATCGCACGCCGTGGAGGCGGCCCGCCTCCTCGCCGACGCGGACGGCATAGAGCTGACGGCCTCCCAACCCGTCGAACCGCAGCCGGGCAGCGAGAACGTCGTGCTCCGGCTCACGGTGGAGGGCACCACCGACGACGTGCTCGACGCGGTGGCGCTGACCCGGGGCCAGCTGCCGGCCGGCGCCAGCATCGAGATCGCCGAGGGATAGGCCGATACCCCCTTCCGCCGAGGTGACGCTTTCCACCGCAGGGGTGGAGAAGCGTCACGTCGCCGGCAGGGTGGCGTCGGGACGGGGGGCGAGATGGCGAATGAGGAGCCGCAGCTGCTCCCCGTAGCCCTGGCGGAACTCCCGTGACGTCGGGTCGAGACCGGTGAACTTCTTCACCTGGTGGGGGATGGCCACGTCGGTGGTGGACAGGGCCATGAGCATGAGCAGGAGGTAGCGCGGCTCGAAGGCGGGGTCGATCTCCCCGGCCGCCTGGCGCGTCTGGAGGTCGACGACCTCCGGTGGCACCCGGTCCGGGTCGGGATCGGGCTCGCTCTCGCCTCGAGGGTTGTCGAGGCCTTCCCGGAGGAACAGTCGGACGATGTCGCGGGTCGGGTCGTCGAGCTGCAGGTAGGCCACGGCCATGTCTTCGAGGGACACGTCGGGCGGGGCGAGTCGCGCCTCGGTCCGGAGCCACTGTTCCCCGATGGCCTCGTAGAGACCGTCCTTGCCCCCGAAGTAGTACGAGATGAGCTGCTTGTTCACGCCGGCGCGGGCGGCGATCTCGCTCACCCGGGCGCCCCGGCGACCCTTGGCGGCGAACTCGACGAGAGCGGCGTCGATGAGGGCCTGCTTGGTGCGCTCGGCGTCCCGCTGGCGGTACTGGCCCTCTGGGGAGCGGCGCGCCGCGATGGTCATGACCGGACTGTACCGGCTCGACGAGTGGCAATCAACCATCTGGATGGTTGACTTTATCATCCGATCGGATAATACTGGTCCCCGACTGAACCAACCCCTCGGAGGATCGCCATGTCGACACCCACCCCGATCGTCGAAGCCGCCGGCGTGACGAAGCGCTTCGGGCGCGTGCCGGCCCTCGACGGACTCGACTTCACTGCTCCCGCCGGCCAGGTGCTCGCCCTGCTCGGCCCGAACGGCGCCGGCAAGACGACGCTCGTGCGGATGATCGCCACTCTGCTCACGCCCGACGGCGGCCGCCTGCGCGTGGCCGGCATCGACGTCGCCCAACACCCCGACGACGTACGCCGGGTGATCGGGCTCGCCGGCCAGTACGCCGCCGTCGAGCCGGCCATGACCGGGCGCGAGAACCTCGAGATGGTGGCGCGGCTGTTCGGCCACCGCGCCCACCGGGCGCGTGCCGCCGCCACCGTCGTGCTGGAACAACTCGGCCTGGTCGAGGCGGCCGACCGGCTCGTGCGCACCTACTCGGGCGGGATGCGGCGCAAGCTCGACCTGGGTGCCAGCCTGGTCGGGGCGCCTCGGCTCCTGCTCCTCGACGAGCCCACCACCGGCCTCGACCCCCGCAGCCGCATCGAGCTGTGGGAGGCCATCGAGCTCCTGGTGGCGCAGGGCACCGACGTCCTGCTCACCACGCAGTACCTCGACGAGGCCGACCAGCTCGCCGACCAGGTCGTGATCATCGACCACGGGCGCGCCGTCGCCAGCGGCACGCCGAGCGAGCTCAAGGCCCGGGCGGGACGGGACGTGATCGAGATCCACACCCGGCACGCCGCCGACGTCGAGCTGGTTGCCGCGCTGGTCGGCGCGCCGCCGTCGGCCATCGATCCCGGCGCCCGTCGCCTGGCCCTTCCCGTCGACGACGGCACCGACGACCTCATCGGCGTCGTTCGGGCCCTCGACCGGCACCGCATCGAGGTGGAGGACGTCGCCCTGCGCCGCCCGACGCTCGACGAGGTGTTCCTGACCCTCACCGGACAATCCCTGGATGTTCCGTCTCTCGCCAAGGAGGCTTCCTGATGACTGCCGCGCTCACCGCCCCGACCGCAACAGCCGGGGCGGCCACGACCGCCCTCGCCGTCGCCCGCCGCACCGTTCGCAAGTTTCTCCGCACCCCCCAGTTGGTCGTGGTCGGCACGATTCAGGGCGTCATGTTCCTGCTGATCTTCCGGTACGTGTTCGGCGGCGCCATCGGCGCCGGTGGCCTCGACTACGTGCAGTTCCTGGTACCCGGCTTCGTCGTGACGGGCGTCCTGTTCTCGGGGACGGGGGCCGCCGCCGGCGTGGCCGAGGACATGGAACAAGGCTTCTTCGATCGGCTCCGGTCGCTGCCCATTCCTCGCACCAGCGTGTTGACGGGTCGTTCGCTCGCCGACACCGCGCTGGTGATCTGGGGCGCCGCCATCACGACGGCGATCGGATTCGCCGTCGGCTTCCGGGTCGACACGGACTGGCTGTCCGGCCTGGCCGCCTTCGGGCTGGTGGTCGTGTTCGGCTTCGCCTTCACGTGGCTGTTTATCACCATCGGGCTGTATGCCGGCAACGCCCAAGCGGCCCAGGGACTGTCGCTGCTGGTGTTCCCGCTGTCGTTCGTGTCGAGCGCGTACGTGCCGGTCGATTCGATGCCCGGCTGGATGCAGTCGTTCGCCGAGCACCAACCCCTCACGCTGATGGTGGACGCGGTACGGGCCCTCACGCTGGGCGACGAGGCCACGGCCGTGCTCGGGCACTCGACGACGTACTACGTCGTGACGTCGCTGCTCTGGTCGGCCGCCTTGGTTCTCGTGTTCGCGCCCATCGCCGTGCTCCGCTACCGCAAGGGCTGAGCCGTCAGGCGTGCAGGTGCGACAGCCGCTCCGCCGCCGGCGCCAGCTGCTTCAGCTCCGGCATGACCTCCGTGGCGAACAGCCGCAGGCTGCGTTCGGCGGCGTCGATCGGCATGCCGCCGTACCGGAACACGCCGACGAAGCTGTCGGCCCCGAGCACGTCACAGAACGACTTCACCTTCTCGAACACCTGCTCGGGCGTGCCCCACGGCTGGAGGCCGATGTAGAAGTCGGTCATCTTCTCCGGACCGCCCGGCTTGGTGAGCCGGTCGTACATGAGCCCGTGGAACTCGTAGCCGGGCATCTCTTTGAGGTGCGGCTTGTCGAACTCGTAGTGGGCGATCACCGAGTCCCAGTAGGAGCCGATCCACCGCCGGGCCTGCTCCTCGGCCCGGTCCGCGTTGTCGTCGACGAAGGTCCAGCCGGCCACGATCGGCGCCGGCGGCTCCTCGCCCCGGGCCTCTCGGTACGTGGCGCGGTAGGTGGCGGTCTCCTCCTCCACCATCTGCCACGGCTTCTGCGGGACCACCAGCACGCCGGTGCCGATCCTGGCCATGATCTCGGCCGACTCCGGCGACACGGTGGCCGAGTACGTCCGGCCCTTGAACGACTTCAGCGGGCCGGGGCGCAGTTCGACACGCGGCTGGCGGACGAACTCGCCCTCGTACTCCATGACCCCGGTGTCCAGGGCGCCCAGGATGGCCTCGGCGGCCTCCTTGAACTGCTGGCGGGCCTGGCCCATGTAGACGCGGAAGCCGTCGAACTCCACCTTGCCGGTGCCGCGGCCGAGCCCGAGGATGAGCCGGCCGTTCGACATGTGGTCGAGCATCAGGATCTGCTCGGCGGCGCGCACCGGGTCGTGCCACGGCAGCACCAGCACCATCGATCCCAGCTGCACCGTCTTGGTGCGCCCCGCCATGTACGTCAGGAACTGCATGACGTCCGGGCACATCGTGTAGTTGGTGAAGTGGTGCTCGACGCTCCAGATGGAGTCGTAGCCGAGCGGTTCGGCCAGGTCGGCGAGGTGGAGGTCGGCCCGCCAGACCTCCGTGTCGGACAGCGAACCGCCGAAGCCTTGGAAGATGGCTGACATCCCCACGTGCATCGCAGCCTCCCGGGTTGGTGCTCCACGTCGACGCTACGAGGCCCGGCGCCGCCGTGACAATGTGGGCGACGGACCGGCGCGTGGGCGTTCGTACGGGATCCGGCCCGCGGTGGTGCGACGACCGGGCCTCGCCCGAGACCGAGGTGTGCTATCC
>JBKOXV010000245.1:0-9393 GCA_046725105.1 bacterium
CGGTAACGGCGCCGTGAGCTCCCACACGCCGCCGACGTCGCCCAAGGCGCCCCTCTCGCGCGCGCCGCGCGCGAGCTCGGTGAGGACCTGCAGGTTGCCGCCCGACAGGCGGGCCAGTTCGTCGAACGCCCGCGCCGACACCGGCCCGTCGAGCGCTCGATGGAGCAGGGCGCCCAGCTCGTCGGGTGACAGCGGCTCGAGGTCGAGGCGGACGAGATGGCCATCGCGGTACAAGACCGCCAGCCGCGGCGATTCGTTGCGCCCGGTTCGAACCGTGCCGATGAGGAACACGACGCGTGCCACGATCAGCGGCACCAACACGGCGACGGACGTGTCGTCCAGGAGATCGAGGTCGTCGACGAGCAAGACCAGCGGGTCGCCGCCGGCCAACCGGGTCAGCTCGGCCCGCGCCGCGTGGAAGAGCGCGGTCCGCTCGTCGTCGCCGACGCCCAGATCGCGCATCAGGTCGGCAGGCAGCACGTGCGCCAAGGCCCCCAGCGGGATCATCTGCGTGGCGGGGTGCCCGACGGCGCGCTCGACGCGACGGCCGGCCCGCTCGGCCAGGCGCAGCGCCTCCTCGGCCAACCGCGTCTTGCCGACGCCCGCCGGCCCGAGCAGCACGACGCCGGAGGCACCTTCGCGGTAGAGCCCGCCGAGCCGCTCCAGCTCGGCCGAGCGCCCGGTCAGCGGCCACGCGGCGACCATCAGGGTGGCAAGCTACGTGCCGGGCGCCGAGCGGACGTAGCGCCACCCGTCGTCGGCCATCACGAGACGGTGGCGGGCCCCGGTGGGGCCGGGCCGCGCCTCGTGGGCCTCGTCGCCGTGCCAGACCGCGATCAGCGTGTCGCCGTCGTGTCCGATCTGGGTGTGGAATCGCTCCGGCGTGGTTCCCTGGATCTCGGCGAGAAGATCGGCCACCGTGGAGTGGCGAGCGAGCCAGGTGAGGGTGACGAAGGTGGGCGGCGCCATCGTGACCTCGCCGGCATCCCGCCGGCGCAACACCTCGGCCGGGGGCAACCAGGCGTGCTCGTGGATCTCGGCCCCGTCGATCTCCACATCGGCATCCGACCCGGCGGCGACGAAGAACCAGGTGGTGTAGCTGCGCTTCACGGCGGCGGCGGGCGGCGTCCAGTGGCTCAGGGGCAGGAACGACGACGGGTCGAGCACCAGCCCGGCCTCCTCCATCGCCTCGCGCGCGGCCGCCCGACGGCCGGCGGCGAGGTCGTCGTCCGGCGCCGCCGGGTCGACGTCGCCTTCGTCCACCCGGCCGCCGGGGAACACCCACATGCCGCCGAACACGCCGCGGTCGTTGCGCCGCAACATGAGCGTCTCGAGGGCGGGTGTGCCGAGGGCGCCGAGTCCGTCGCGCACCACGACCACTGTGGCCGCGGGGAACAGGACGGGAGCGGGCTCGTTCACGCCGCGCCACGCTACGGTCTGCCACGAACGGTTGTTGTCAGCTGGACGCCGGGCGGGATGCGGTTCCGTCCCGCCGCCTTGGCCCGGTAGAGGGCGTGGTCGGCCTTCCGGGTCAACGTCTCGGGTTCGTCCAGGGCCGTCGCGTATCCGCCGCGTCGTACGCCGGTAGAAGTAGCCCTCCTCGGTGGAGACCACCTCGAATCGGTCCGTCGTCTGCCACAGCGTCTCGGCCGGCCCGAGGCACAGAGGCGCTCGTCGGACAGGCCACTCAGCTCGCGGGTGGAGTACGTGGCTCGGGCCGTTCGCTCGAGGGCGTTGGTAGAGATGTCGGTGGCGATCACCGTGCCGTCGAGGCCGAGTTCGTCGAGCACCATGGCCAGGCTCTGCGGCTCCTGGCCGTTGGCGCAGCCGGCGCTCCATATCGTGACCGGAGTCGATCGACCTACGAGGACGTGACGGATGAGGGCGTCGAACTGGGTCGGATGCCGGAAGAAAGCTGTCTCTTGCACCGTGACTCGGTTCAGCAGCTCCTGCAGCGCATCAGGCACACTGCTCAGCCGATCGACGTACTGCTGCGTCGGCTCCGACCGCAGGCCGATCTGGCGGTCGAGCAGCTCGCCGGCCCGGTCGACAGCGAGCTCGAGGCGGGCCGT
The DNA here is from genome assembly GCA_046725105.1 of bacterium. GTDB lineage: Bacteria > Actinomycetota > Acidimicrobiia > Acidimicrobiales > Ilumatobacteraceae > DASXAI01. The sequence continues at coordinate 2,073 of JBKOXV010000245.1, forward strand.
CACGCCGGCACCTCCGCCGTGGCCTGGAGGATGGCGCCGGCGATCTCGGCCAGCGGCAGCACGCGGCTCACCGCACCGAGGCGATCGGCGGCGTGCGGCATCCCGTACACGGCCGAGGTCGCTTCGTCCTGGCCGAGCGTGAGGCCACCGCGGCGCCGCAACGAGAGGAGACCGCGCGCGCCGTCGTCGCCCATGCCCGTCAGGAGCACGCCGACTCCACGCGGGCCGGCGTGATCGGCGACCGACTGGAACAGCTCGTCGGCCGAGGGCCGGTGCGTGGTCCGCGGCATCGCCGAGAGCTCGGCCCGTTGGTCGGTGCCGAGCCGGAGATGGAGCCGGCCCGGGCTGATGTACACGTGGCCGGCTTCGACGCGCTCGCCGTGACGGGCCAGGCTGACCGGCAGGGCCGACGCCCGGGCCATCCATGCCAGCAGTCCGCCCACGAAGTCGGGGTGCAGATGCTGCACGACCAGCACCGGGGCTCGGAGCCCGTCGAAGCCGGAGAGAACCTCGGCGAGGGCGGCCGGTCCACCGGTCGACGCCGCCATGGCGACCACCCGGTGGCGACGCCTGGCGCCGGCCTCATCAGCCTGGCTCGCCGTCCAGCGGCCCCTCGGATGGCGGATTACCGGAAGGCCGCCTAGCCGGCGAACAGTTCGGCGCAGCTCGCCCTGCTCCTCGGCTGTCCAGGCCGTCGGCTTCGGGATGGCAAGCAGGGCGCCGGCCAGCAGCGCCTCGACCGGGTCCGATGACGCCTCGCCGGTCGCGTCATCGGCGAGCACGAGAATCGCCGTCGGCGTGTGGGCCATGACCTGCTCGATGAGGTGTTGGCTGCGGTCAGCATGGGCGAGGTCGACGACGAGTACGTCCGGCCGTGACCGAGCCACCAGCTCGATGGCGTCGGCGACGGCGCTGGTGTGACCCACGACGTGGATGTCGCCCTCGGCACCGACAGCGTCGACGAGGCGCCACTCGTGCGGCTCGCGGACGACGACGACGCGCGTCGGCCCGGCCGATGCGACTCGGGGCCGATCCACGCCCGTCATGCCGGTGTCCCCGGCAGCCGCTCGACGGCAGCCAGGAGGGCGCGCTCGTCGAAGGAGCTCTTCAGGATGTAGCCGTCCGCCCCGGCGTCGACCTCGCGCTGGCCCAGGAGGGCATCGACGCGGAAGGCGTGCCGGTGGGTCGTTCCGGTCAGGATCACGATCGGGCCGTTCTCCGGCCCGTCCGGTTCGTAGCCCAGCGTGGCGGCGAGACTCGACACGTTCACCGGCCGTCCCTCGGCCCACGTCACCGGGCGTCCCTCGCTGTGGTCACCGGGTGTGTCGCCCGCCTGGATCACGACGACTCGGTGCATAGGGAGGGCGAAGGCCTGGCCCGCCGCCGAGATCAGCAGGCAGGAGGGCACGGCCCGGGTGACCGGGACGACGATCCGGAACTCGGTGCCGGCGCCGGGCCCGGGCTGTGAGCGCCTCGAGGTCGACGCCTCGCCCGTCGTCGGTGACGACCATGATGACCTCCGACCCGAGCTGCATGGCATGGAGCCGCACCGAGCCGGCGCGGGGCTTGCCGGCCATCGCCCGCTCGTCGGGGGTCTCGCTCATCTTCCCCTCCGAGGGTGGTGGAAGTTCAGTGGGGCAGGTCAGGGGAACGGGGTTGGGACGGGGGCCAGAACGGCCGCCCGTGACCCCACATGAGGCTCTCTCTGAAAGTGAAGGCGTGACGACGCAGAGAGACGCCTGCCAGGGGCGGCGATGACGCCGCATCCAGGGATTTCTCGGCTTCGCTCCTCGCCTGTGGCGCCCTCTGGGGCGGAATCCGCCCCGATGGCCGACACAAGCGGCGCGGGGCCGGCCCCTTACGTCACCGTCACGAAGTTGGCGTAGGACGGATCCGTGCTGTCGCGCCGGCCGTCGCCATCTCCGAAGACCTCGTCGGCGGCGAGGTCCCGACTGACGGTGAGGTCGTTGAGGTACCGCCGGTGCTCGATGGCCCAACGGCCCGACCGGCAGGCCCAGCGATCGACGTATCGGCCCCAGGACGTGATCTGGCGGATCGCCAACTCGGGTTTGGACAGGAGGGTGACGGTGACGTACGCCTCGCTCGCCGCCCGGTCGCCGTCCACGGCGATGAGACAGTTCGTGATCTGGTGCGAGTGCACGGCCATCTGGGCGTGGAGGGGGAACACCCAGTCGACGAAGCCTTCGCCGGTGCCGACGTACAGCTGCTCGCCGTAGTCGGCCGTGCCACCCTCGTGCCACGTCGCGACCGCCATGGCCCGGTCCATTCGGTCGAGGCCGCGGCAGTACTGGTAGAGCCGCTCCAGGATCTCCTGCTTCGCGACCAGGACGTAGAGATCATCGGCGTTCGCCGTAGCCGTCATGGCCCGAGCGTATCGACGGCGTCGGCGCTGGTCGTCGCTTGTACGGTGGCGGCGGTGCCCAAGGCTGCGGCGACGGAGATCCAAGTGGGTGGGCGCACCGTGCGGATCTCCAATCCCGATCGCGTCTATTTCCGTGCGACAGGAGCCACCAAGCTCGATCTCGTCCAGTACTACCTCGCCGTCGGTCCGGGCATCGTGAACGCCTTGCGGGAGCGGCCGTGCATGATGCACCGCTTCCCGACCGGAGTGAGCGGCGAGAAGGTCCATCAGAAGCGGGTGCCGGCCGGAGCGCCACCGTGGCTGGAGACCGTCCGCGTCCACTTTCCGCGCTACGGCCTTCACGCCGACGAGCTGTGCGTGACCGAGCTGGCCGCTGTCATCTGGGCGGTCCAGATGTCGACGGTCGAGTTCCATCCGTGGAACTCACGGCGGGCCGACGTGGAGAGACCCGACGAATGGCGCATCGATCTCGATCCCATGCCGAACTGCCCGCTGCTAACGGTGCGCCGGGTCGCTCACGTCGTGCACGAGGTGCTCGACGAGCTCGGCGCCGTCGGCTGGCCGAAGACCTCCGGCGGCAAGGGGATGCACGTCTACGTCCGCATCGAGCCGTCGCACGGGTTCGCGGACGTGCGGCGGGCGGCGTTGGCGTTCGCCCGCGAGATCGAGCGGCGGGCCCCGGACGTCGTCACCACGACGTGGTGGCGCAAGGACCGCGATCCGGCGGCGCTGTTCGTCGACTACAACCAGAATGCCCGCGACCACACCATGGCAGCCGCCTACTCCGTGCGCGGGCGACCAGACGGCACGGTCTCCACTCCCATCACCTGGGACGAAGTCGACACCGTCGAGCCGGACGACTGCACCATGGCCACCGTCCCTCGCCGCTTCGCCGAGGTCGGCGATCTCCACGCTGGCATCGACGACGCCGTCTTCTCGATCGACGAGCTCCTCGAGTGGGCCGAGCGCGATGAACGGGCCGGCGCCGTCGACGCCGGCGTGCCGGACGACGACGAGTCTGGAAGACCATGACCATGACTGGGAGCAACACGAGCCCGTTCGAGGCCATCGTGGCCGGCGTGGAGACTCCGTCCTACGTCGTGACGACGGCGGTGGGCGGCGACCGGGCCGGTTGCCTCGTCGCCTTCGCCACGCAGTGCAGCATCGACCCGCCCCGCTTCGGCGTCTGGCTGTCGAAGCTGAACCGCACGTACCGGGTGGCACAAACGGCGACGACGCTCGTGGTCCACCTGCTGCGCGACGGTGACGACGATCTGGCCCGCCGGTTCGGCGGCGAGACCGGCGACGAGGTCGACAAGTTCGCCGACGTCGCTTGGCGGCCGGGTCCCGTCGACTGTCCCGTCATCGAACGGCTCGACTGGTTCGCCGGGCCCATCGTCGATCGCTTCGACACCGGCGACCATGTCGCCTTCGTGCTCGAACCGCGTGACGGGCGATGCGAGCACACGGGGCGGCCGTTGCCCGTGTCTCAGGTGGGTGACATCGAAGCCGGGCACCCCATCCCTGAGCGCTGACCGGTGCGGATCGACCTGCTGCTCGACCCGTTCGGCACCCGCTGGGCCGAGGTGCGCGACGCCGCGAGCGCCGCCGTCGACGCCGGCTTCGCAGGAATCTGGACCTACGACCACCTCGACGGGCGCGTGTACGGCGCCGCCGACGTGCTCGAGGGTTGGACCGTCCTGAGTGCGCTGGCGGCCGTCGTGCCGGAGGTCGTGCTCGGCCCGATGGTGCTGAACGTGGCCAATCGCCATCCTGGCGTACTCGCCGTGATGGCGGCGACGCTGCAGGACGTCTCCGGCGGCCGCCTCGTTCTCGGGCTGGGCGCCGGTGCGCGTCCGGGTACTCCGTACGGACGCGAGCAGGAGGCCGTCGGCCTGCCGGTCTACGGCGACGCCGACCGGCGTACGCATGTCGAGCGGTGCGTCTCCGAACTGCGGCGCGTCTGGCGGGCGCCGCAGTTCCTCCGGCCGGACCCCGAGCCGCCCGTCGTGATCGCCGCGCTCGGCCTGAAGATGGCCGAGGTAGCCGGCCGGTTCGGCGACGGGATCAATGCCCGGGCCACCGACCCGCGGCTGCCGCAGCTGCTGGCGGTGGCGCTCGACGCCCACCGCGGCGCCGGTCACGTCGGCAGTCGGTTTCTCGTCACCGTGTTCGCCGACTTCGAGGAGCGATGGCTGGTGCCGGAGTCGCCGCAGCGAGCCCAACTCGCCACACTGGGCGTCCATCGTCTCGTGCTTGCCATGAGCGCGCCGTTCGATCGCCGGCGCATCACCGGCGCCGGTCGCCTCCTTGCCCGATAGAGTGCGCGCCCGCGTGGAAATCTTCAAGGAGTTCGCGTTCGAAGCCGCGCATCGCCTCCCGAACGTTCCTCCCGATCACAAGTGCGCCCGGCTGCACGGGCACTCCTACCAGTTGGCCGTGCACGTCGCCGGCCCGGTGGACGAGCACGCCGGCTGGGTCTGTGACTTCGCCGACCTCAGCCGAGCCATGCGACCGCTGCTCGATCGCCTCGACCACTACTACCTCAACGAGATCGAGGGCCTCGAGAACCCGACCAGCGAGGTGCTGGCCCGGTGGATCTGGTGTCAACTGCTTCCGGTGTTGCCGGCGCTGTCGCAAGTGGTCGTGCGCGAGACATGCACCGCCGGCTGCGTCTACCGGGGTGAGCAGTGAACGACGGCGCCGTCGGTGTTCTCTGCAGCGGCGGGCTCGACAGCGCGGTGCTCGTCGCCGAGCTGCTGCGGCGCGGTCACGCCGTCCATCCCGTCTACGTGCGCTTCGGACTGGCGTGGGAGAGCGCCGAGGAGGCGCACCTGCGCCGCTTTCTCGCCACGCTCACGGGTCCGCAGCCGCAGCCGCTCGTCGTGCTCGACGTGCCGATCGCGCCCGTCTACGAGTCGCACTGGAGCCTCTCCGGAGAGGACGTTCCTGACGAGCGCACCGCCGACGAGGCCGTCTATCTGCCGGGCCGCAACCTGCTGCTCCTCTCGCTGCCGAGCGTCTGGTGCGCGCTCCACGGCGTGCACACCATCGCCCTCGGCACGTTGAAGGGCAACCCGTTCCCGGACGCCACCGACGCCTTCTTCGCGGCCTTCTCGGCGCTGGCCGGCCGGGGCATGGACCATCGGCTCGATGTGGTCACACCATTCGGTGGGCTCGTGAAGACCGACGTCCTCGAGCTGGGGCGCGGGCTGGCCCTCGAGCACACCTTCTCCTGCATCGATCCGCAGGCCGGGCGTCACTGCGGCCGCTGCAACAAGTGTGCCGAGCGGCGGCACGCCTTTGCGGCCTCCGCCATCGAGGACGTCACCGACTACCACCGTCGATGACGCCGAGTCGCGTCTACGTGGCGCCGGTCTCGTTCGGGCTGGGCGACCTTGTCGTGTCGCTACCGGCCGTCCAGGCGGTCATCGCCGCGGCCGGCCCCGCCGACGAGACGTGGTTGGTGGCGCGGTCACCTACGCAGGCCGCCCTCGCCGAACGCATCGCCGGGCTGGCCGGGTCGGTGGGGGAGGCCGCCTTCGATCGGCATCAGCCGGACGGCCGCTTCATCGACCTGCGCGACCATCCGCTCCAGCGCGACCACTGGTGGGGCTCCCCCGAGTTCGAGGCGGCTTTCGGACCGCTTGCCATCAACGACATCCTCGGCCGCATCTGCGCCGACACCGGCATCGACGCCGATTTCTCGCAGCCGCGGCCACTCACCGCCCGCCCTCGGGCGGAGCTCGCCTCCTCGGTGCTCCTCGTGCCCGCCAGCGACGGCCCGGCCAAGCAGTGGCCGCCGGAGCGGTGGGCGGCCCTGGCGGCCGGAGTCCGCCGGCGCGGGCTCGACGTGCGCGCCGTTACGCGCGATGACGATGCCGGCGAGCTCGCCGCCGTAGGGATCGAGGCGGCGCCGGCGCCGACACCGGGCGACGCCGTCGACGTGCTGAGCGCGGCGCGGGCCGTCGTGGGCGTCGACACCGGCCTGACGCACATCGCAGCCCAGCAGCGCACCCCAACCGTCACGATCTGCCGCACTCCCGCCGTCTTCTTCCGCCCGTGGCCGCACACGCGCGCCGTGCTCGGCGACCGGTGCGACGACGCCTGCGCCGGGCTCGAACGCGACTACGCCTACAACGCCCGCGTCGACTTGCGCGGCTTCGACTGGCAACCCCGCCGCTGCCCGCTCAGCGGACGCTGCCTCGAGTCGGTGCAACCCGGCGATGTCCTCCAGGCGTTGAAGGAACTGCTGTGAACCCCGTCGAGATCGACTCGTTGCCCGAGAGCCGCGTGCACAATTCCCAGCCCCACGGCATCGGGCGCGTCGTCGCCCTGGACGGCCTCGGCGCATGGAGCAACCTCGGCCGCAACGTCGTCTTCGTCGGCCCCGACCTCCGGCCCCGAGCCGTCTTCGACGAATCGGTCTTCACCGAGGACGAGCCGTCGCAGTACGACCTCGACATCCACGCCACCCTCGACCTGCCCGGCGCCGGTCTCGTCCTGACGCTGAACCACCTGGGGCTGGTGCGCGCCTTTCGCCGCCGCGAAGTCGGCGCCGACGGCCCGGTGCGACGGGTCGCACCGGTGTGGACAGGCGTCTTCGCCGCCGACGTGGAACGGGCCGTCGTCGTGAGCGATCGGCTCGTGGGCTCTCGGCCGCGCGCGGAGCACGCCTCCGGACTGCTGGTGTCCGAGCCGCTCGACGCGGCCGCCCCGCCCGGCCCGCCCGACATCACCGACGAGCTCGACACGTGGGCGATGGTGACGGCCCTGACGGCCCTCGACGGTGGCGAGATCGCCGTGGGCGCCGGCACCGGCGTCGGCGCGCTCGCTGTCGACGGCCGGCGGGCCGGCGAGTGGCGCTGGCGCACCGACGTCGACTTCGAGCCGGCCTTCCTGTCGTGGGACGGCGCCCTCGTGTGGGCAGCGGGGAGC
>JBKOXV010000234.1:0-9393 GCA_046725105.1 bacterium
TGCCGACGCCACGTGCAACTGTGGGGCTCGTGATGGTGAACCGCAACTCGGGCGCCTCCAACGTGCTCGTCCAGAACCTCAGGCTGTGGCCGACAACCGCGGTGAAGAATGCGCTCTTCGTCCGGTACCCGACGCCATCGAAGGGACGCAGCGCGGGCGCCATCATGAGATGGTCGGTCGCGTAGGCCACGTAGGCGCGACGCCCGGTGCCGTCGGGCAGGTGGTCGGGGAACGGCATCACCACGTCCACCCGGGCATCTCCCACCCCTGCGTCACCGAGCCCTTGTTCTCCGACGACGGCGCAGGTCGGGTCGAACATGTGAAGCATGTCGTCATCCGGCTGAGCGACCTCCCAATCCACGGCGGGCATGCCGAGCGGCTGCTCCGACATCCCGTCGAGGTCGGCGGCCGTGAGCAGCTGACAGTGCCCGACCACCCCGCGTCCGGGCTGACGACTGGTGATCGTGCTGAAGGCCAGGGTGCGTCCTGCATGGAGGACGTGGTGCTCGTGCTCGACGGGCTCATCGAGGTTGCCCTCACGGGGGAAGAAGGCGTTGATTCCGAGGCAGTACCGGTTCGGGTCGGCCGCTTCGGCGATCCAGATCGCGTGAGCGAGCAGCTCCCCGCCATCGAGCCGGGCGTGACCACCATCGCCGACCGGTCCTCCGAATTCGAAGTGACGCCGGCACGACCAACGCCCCGGCCCGACCTGGTGGAGATCGTCGATAGATGCAACGAGCTCGTGCGCGCCGGCTCTGAAATCGTTGGCGATCCCGAGTGACATCGTGCCCCCTTCGACGGCCTGCCAAACGATCGTCAGGCTACGTCAGTGTTCTCAGCCGCTTCGGACTCCACCTGCCACGGTGGATAGGAGGCAACGCCAGGCTCGAAGCGGGTAGAGGGCTTGGCGGTCAACTTACTCTCCACCCGTCTGCGCTGGCCCGAGGCCTGCCGACCGCCGGCTGGACACGAGTTGGACACGCGATTTTGCGTTATCCGAAGCCTGTACTGTTGAAAGGTACTCCCACTGACGAGACGCGAAGGTCGCCCAGCGCGTCCGGACGTTCCGACGCGTTACGCGACAAGAGCGGTTCGCACCACAGCCTTCGCGAGGCCGAGCGTCTGGGCCACGGCGGATTCCCATTGGTTCCGTACCGCCACGCGGGTGAGCTCGCTCGCCGCGCGTTGGTTGCGCTCGCACCACCGAGCGCGGTAGAGGATGCGACGACGCTCTGGGTCCGGTTGTGACGCGTCACCGTCAGCGCCGAGAAGAATCGGCGTTGTCCGGCTCACTGTTGGTGGAGAGGCACCGGGAAACCGCCGCTTCGAGCAGGCCACCGTGGACGTGGTGTCGGTCGGCGATGCCACCTATATCCCTTACCGACCAAGGCTGGCTCTGCCTTGCCACTGTCCTCGATGCTTGCAGCCGATGGCTGTTGGGCTGGTCGATGACCGATCACCTTCGCACCGAGCTGTGCCTCGACGCCGTCTGGGCCGCCGTCGGCGCCCGAGGCCGACAGGCTCTCATCCATGGGGTGATCTTCCACAGCGACCACGGCTGCCAGTACAGCGCCGACGCCTTCCGCGACGCTCCGCCGAACCGGGCGTTGAACCCCCGGCGGGTGCGCACGTAGGTGGGCGAGCCGGGGACAGCCACTTCCCCGGCAATGGCTCTCAGAAGCGTCGGCCAGTCGGTGGTCAACCGATCACGTCCTCCGACGGGCCTGCCTCAGAGTCCGGCGACGGCCTTGACGGCCGTCTCGATCGTGATGGCCGGACCGTCCGGTGTCGTCGGCGATACCGGCACCAGGCGGTGCACGCCGAGCTCGGCGAAGGCGACCGCTGACTCTGGAGTGAGCGACCCGCGCGGAGTCACGCTGATCTCGAGCTCACCTAGCTCCGCCGGCCGCTCGGTCCGATCGGCGGCCGCCCTCAGACCGCCGAAAGCCTCGGCCGCCTGCTCGGGCCTCAGGCCGTAGCCGTACCAGCCGTGGGCGCGCGCCACGGCTCGGCGAAACGCGGGCGCGGTGTGGCCCCCCACGACCAGGGGGAGCGGGCGTTGGAGCGGACGCGGGTACGCATTGATGCCCGCGAAGTCCGCGAAACGACCGTGGAACTCGGGCTGCTCGTCGTACCAGAGCGCCTGCATCGCGTCGAGGAACTCGTCGGTGACCGCACCCCGTTGGTCGAAGTTGGCGCCAACCGCCCGGAACTCCGCCTCGAGATAGCCCGCTCCTATGCCGAGCATGACGCGACCGTCCGACAGTACGTCCAGCGATGCCACCTGCTTGGCCAGGACGACAGGATTGCGTTGCGGCAGAATCACGATTCCCGTCGCCAGCCGTACCGTCGCCGTGTGGGCGGCGGCCCACGCCAACGCGAGCAGGCAGTCGAGAGCCGGATCCTGCGGTCTCATGGGCGATGGCGGGGCCTGCGGGTCGGGCAACACGATGTGTTCGCCCGCCCAGACCGAGTCGAAGCCGGCGGCCTCCGCCTGGCGCGCCGCGGCCACGAGCGAATCCGGCTGGCTCATCGAGCCCATGTTCACGTGGACGAGTCCGAGCCGCACGGCGGACACCCTGCCACAGATCCTCATACGCCACGCCCGGGACCACGCAGACAGGACTCCGAACGTTGGAGCTGTCCGTCGTGCGGCTCGCCACGTCAGCGCTTCACCAGGTCGGCGTGGCACGGCTCATGGTTGGGTCGCCGTCCGTCGAGGTTGACGCGATGCCGGGCGTATCGCTCGCGGCAGTGTCAGCCTCGGTCTCACGGCCGACCTCTTCCAGTCGCTCGAGGGTTCGAGCCAGAGCGAACAGCCGCGCGCTCTTACGAGCGAACGGGCGCGCCACCGGACCGCCCGTCGCGCCTCCACCGCCGTTGATCACCGCGTTCTGGCCCTCGCGCAACGCGCTCACCTTCGCTCTGCAACCTGGTGCGCCATCGGGGTGCGACCGGTGCGAGCGCGCTCGACCGTGTTGTCACGCGCCGGCGGTTCATCATGACCCCTCCTCCCGCGAGCGATCCTCTTGCCGGGCGACTCAGCACAGGGCGCACTCGACGACAGCGCGATCGCCTTCCGTCTGGTGTTGTCCCGCCTGGGACACGGCGACCCGCCGCCGCGTCAGTACCGCGGCGGCGATGGCAGCCGCCGCGATGGCGATCACCGCGCTGACCGTGGCGGCCACCCGCAGCCCTTGGGTGAAGGCGTCGCGGGCGGAATTGAGCAGATCAATACCCAGCGGGTCCGGAAGATCGTGTCCGACGGCGACGGCACCGCCGAGTGTGTCGCGTGCGGCCTCGGCGGGACCGGGCGGCACTCCTGCAGGAAGTGCCGTCGCCACATGGCTGCGGTAGACCGCGGTGCCGATCGTGCCGAGGACGGCGATGCCGAGCGCCCCGCCGAACTCGGAGCTCGTCTCGGAGACGCCTGCCGCCGCCCCCGCTCGCTCGGGAGGGGCCGTTCCCACCATCATGTCGGCGGCCAGCGTGAAGACCGGCGCGAGGCCGAGGGCGAAGACGACCGACCCGGTCACGAGGATCCCGAGAGCCGCGTCCCCGTCGACCCGGGTGAGCAGGGCGAAGCCGGCCGCCGCCAGCGCGAGCCCACCGGCCATCGCGACGGCCGGACGGATCCGACGGACGATCACCGGAGTCAGCAGCGAGCCGACGATGAATCCGACCGCCCCGGGCACGCTCCACAGGCCCGCTTCGAGTGGAGAGAGCCCGAGGACCAGTTGCAGGTACTGGGCGATGAAGACAGCTGCGCCGAAGTTGACAAAGAAGCCCAGTGTGTTGACGGCCAGAGCCGCGTTGAAGGCAGGCACTCGAAAGAGCCGGAGGTCGAGCAGAGGATCGGCCAGATCTCGTTGTCTCCGCACGAACGCCACTCCGACGACCAGGCCGCCCACGATGAGGAGAGCCGGCACCGGTCCGGCGCCATCCTGGGCGATCTGCTTGAGGCCGTAGATCACAGCCAAGACAGCGACGAGGGACACGGCCGCGCTCGTCAGGTCCAGCCGGCCGGCCTCGGACGGCCGGTACTCGGGCAGCAGTCGCGGCCCGACCGCGAGCAGCAGCGCCATCACCGGCACGGCCGGGAGGAACACGGACCCCCACCAGAACCGCTCGAGGAGCACGCCGCCGACCAGCGGCCCGATGGCGGCGCCGGCCGAGAAACTCGTGATCCACACGCCGATGGCGACGGTGCGCTGCTGGGCATCATGGAACATGTTGCGGATGAGCGACAGGGTCGACGGCGCCAGCGTCGCGCCGGCGACCCCGAGCAAGGCGCGGGCAACGATCAGGGACTCCGCGCTGTACGCGAACGCGGCCAGCACCGAGGCCACGCCGAACGCGCCGGCGCCGATCAGAAGCAGCCGACGGCGGCCGATCCGGTCGCCCAAGGTGCCCATGGTGATGAGCAGCCCGGCGACCAGGAAGCCGTAGACGTCGACGATCCAGAGCTGTTGTGAGCTGCTGGGCCGAAGATCGGCGCTCAAGGAGGGCAGCGCCAGGTTCAGTACGGTCAGATCCATGGCGTAGACGACGCACGGGAGGGCGATGACCAGGAGCCCGATCCACTCCCGGCGCCCGGCCTTGGCCCGCAGGCCGGCGGTGTCGACGGTGCTCTCCAGCTCGTGCGCATTCGAAGTCATGCAGATTGAGACGACGCGATCCAGCAAAAGTGAGCGCGAGCCACCCCCGCTGACGACAAACCAAGTGCGATGACCGGACCTCCTGGACGGCGTCCGCATGGGAGCCGTGCGTTCGGTACACCACGGGCCTCAGCGGGGCCGGGTCGCCTCGCATGTCCCTGTCAGCCGGTCCCTTCGGACATCCTGACGGTGCGGCTCCCGCGATCGGTCATGGCTGACACGAACCGCCGGCCGAGGTGACAACAACGCCGAGCCCTGACCAACGATGACCCCGGCCAGAGTCGCCCGACGAGGCTGGGCGTCGGCTCTCGGGTGCCGGCGATGCGTTGCGGTCACCGCCAACGAGGCCGTGCTGGGCCGCGAGTCCTGACAGCAGCGGCCGGAGACGCCTTCTTCCGCGGTACAGCCTGCTCATGACCGTGCCGAGAGGAATCTGGAGCCGCTCGGCGATCTCCTGGTAGGAGAGACCGCTCACGTCGGCCAGCCGCACCACCGGCCCGTAGGGCGCGGGCAGTGACTCGAGCGTCTGTGCCACCTCCGATCGCGTCACCCGCGCCATGAGCTCATCCTCGGCCGACCCGTGCACCGCCGAGCCGTTGGGCGGCGAGTTGCGACCGAGGCGCTCGAAAGCTCCGAGATCGGTCTCGTGAGGTCGTCGGCGCGCCGCTCGATACGAGTTGATGACGGAGTTCGTCAGGATCCGTTGCAGCCAAGCTCCGATGTTCGTGCCTTCCTCGAACCCGCCGAACCCCTGGTACGCCTTGAGATAGGCCTCCTGGACGAGGTCCTCGGCGTCGTCGGGGTTGCGAGTCTTGCGAACAGCAGCCGCGTAGAGCGAGCCCATGTGGACGAGTGCCTGGTCGGCGAAGGTGGCCGGATCAGCCATCACGCACCACCCGATCGGCGTGCACGGGCCGGGTTGGGTGGTTCGGTCCAACCGGCGAGGACTCGACGAGACGAAGGCGGCTGACACTGACGTAGTAACGAACCAGGGCCGGCTCATTGACCGCTGGTCGGCGAGGGGGCGCGGGCCGCGCCGCGTTTGTCGACACGCTGCGATCTCCTCGGAGGAGTCGGCTCGACCTGTGGGTTTCACGAGGCAGCCGGAGATGGTCAGCAGAGGGGTGCGCCAGGTGAGTGAACGGGACGACCGGCGGCAGTGGCGGGAAAACTGTGGTTGCCTCACATGGCGCGCTCCGATCGAGCCGACGAGACCGATGGGCCCGGTCTCCTCCGTCACCGGTAAGACGCCGCGCGACGAAGAAATGTGACGGATCGACGAACGCGACGGGCGGGCGGAGCGGTTTGGGAAGCTCGGACGAACCGGCCGCCGACGGCCTACCCGATGCTCAGGTGTCTCCCCCGATAGCTCCATCGGGTGAGCTCGGTCATTGCACGTGCACGCCCTCGTCGCCCGCGGCGCGAGGTGACGGATGCCATCGGACCGGCCCGAAGAGGTTTGCTCGGCGTGATCAGCTGACGATGGTCGCGAGATGATCGGTGATGGCGTCAGCGGCAGGCTCGATGAGGCGCGGGTCGTCGTAGAAGTCGATCTGACCCCGCGACTGCAGCCAGAGCTCTGCCTTCGGTGTCGTCACAGCGGCGTAGAACTTCCGGGCGAGCGGCGGGGACAGGGCGTTTCGGAGTGGACGAGCAGGGTCAGGACCCGGATGCGCGACGCGGCCTTTTGGGCGTCGAACGGCGTCGTGTAGGCGAGCGACTGGACGGCGAAGGCATTGCGGTAGTTGTCGACGGCCCTCGTGGCGTGCCATAGAACTCGTATGCCTCGCGTAGTGGCATCGCAACGTCACCACCGTCGTGCCCGACCGCAGGGATGGTCTCGACCTCACCCGTCGCCCGACGCCGCTCGGCAGCGAGCCTCCGCTCGATGGCGGCCCGGTACTCCTCGGGCGCTGACCAGGCGAACCCAGCGGCGTCGGAGAGTAGCCGGCGACGCTGGCGAACGCACAGATGCGTGGGTCGTCGGCGACAGCTCGGGCCATGTATCCGCCCCCCGCGCACACGCCGACGGCCGCGACGGCGAGGTTGCGAGTCCGCTCGTCGGCCACGAGCGCGGTCACAGCGGCCCTGACGTCGGCGGCCTTGCGTTCGGGGTGTTCGAACTGGCGGGGCTGGCCGTCGCTCTCCCCGAAGGAGCGGTGGTCGAAGGCGAGCACGGCGAAGCCCCGCTCCGCCAATGCCCTGGCGTACGCTCCGGTGGCTTGCTCTTTCACCGAAGTGAGTGGCCCCGTTGTGACGATCGCGGCCACTGGCGGCAGCTCCGGTAGGTGCAGCACCCCGACCGGCCGATCACCTTCACAGCTGAAGGTGAGACGTGCTCGGTTCATCGCCCGCGTCCAGACATCAGCCCGGGCCTGCTCTGGACCACCCTGGTCGCGGCGTTGACGGGCCGCCGCCGAGAGGCGGGTGCGTTGATGGTCCGGGGCGGCCGTTCAGCCATCGGTGATCTCGGCGAGGGTCGGCGCGATGCTGAGGTCGGCGAGGAACAGGAGGTCCTCAGTGGCGACGATGGTGCGCAGGTCGTCGAGCACCGGGCCATGGTCACCGCCTGCGACCCTTGCGGCATGCCGGCGGACGGACTCGACGAATGTCTCGATGTAGCGCCGTTGACCGGCGAGGAGCTCCTTGCCGCCCGGTGGTCCATGTCCGACATACAGAGTTGCGCTCGGAGGGAGGTCGCGGTCGAGCTGGTCGATGACCTCGAGCCAATGCGCCCATTGTCCGTCGGCGAGATACGCGTGCATCCCGTTGTACGCGACGTCCCCGATGAAGAGCGTGTCGTCGTCGAGCTGCCAGATCGTGTCGGCGAACGACTCGCCGGGACCGAGGAAGCGGACACGAAGGTCGAGTCCACCGATGGTGACGGTGTCGCCGTCGCCGACCGTCCGGTTAGGGAACACGCGCCGGTCCGGCCACTCTGCTCCCATCATCGCGCCGACGATGGTCTCCTTCGTCTTGTCGTCGCGCCGGATTACCGCGTCGACCTCCGTGGTGGCGATGATGGGCACATCATGATCGCCGACGATGTGCGCCAAGCCGGCGTAGTGGTCGGGATGTGGGTGGGTGATGACCACGCCGGCCAGCTCGGCGGCGCTGGCGTCGAGCACGGTTCGCGCCTTGCGGGCGTCGGACACGGTGAGCATCCCGTCGACCAAGGTGATACCTCCTGGACCATGCACCAGGAAGGCGTTCACCTTCATCACGTCGCCTGCGATGCGGGTGATGTGAATCGTCATAGTGGCCTCACAGCAGTGGAGCACCGGCGGGAACAGTGCGGGCGAGCTGGCGGTCGACCTCGGCGAGGGTGTCCGGATGGAGGTCGATGTGCACCGCCTCGACGTTTTCGTCGATGTGCGGGGCGGAGCGGCTGCCCGGAGTCGGCACGACGGCCGGGTGCTGATGGAGCAGCCTGGCGAGGGCGAGCTGTCCTGGTGTGATGACGAGCCTCGCGGCCAGCCTTCGAATCGGCGCGTACCGGTCGTTGTTGACGGCGAGGTTCCGGCCCTGGAACCGCGAGGCATTGTGACGGAAGTCCGAGTCGGTGAGACGGGTGACGGTGCCGGTCAGGAAGCCGTCGCCCAGAGGGCTCCAGGCCACGATGCCGACGCCGAGCTCGTCGGCGGCGGCGGCGAGGTCGGGTGCAATCGGCTTCCACAACGACCACTCGACCTGCACGGCTGCGACCGGGTAGACGGCGTGCGCTCGATGGAGCTGGCCGGCGGTGATGTTGGAGAGTCCGAGGTGGCGGACGAGTCCGGCGCCGACGAGGTCGGCGACCGCCCCAACGGTGTCCTCGATGGCAACCCGCGGACCGGGGAAGTGGAGGTAGTAAAGGTCGATCACGTCGGTGTCGAGCCGGCGCAAGCTGGCCTCGGCGTAGCCGCGGACGTGGCAGGGATCGGCGTTCACGGCCAGCTCACCGAAGGCGTAGGCAACCGGGAAGGCGTGCCGCTCGACGGCCTCTGGGACGTTCAGACCGAACTTCGTGGCCACGACGACCTCGCGGCGCCGCCCGGCGAGGGCCCGGCCGACTTGTAACTCGTTGTGCCCGGCACCGTCCGGGTCGGAGGTATCGACGAACGTCGCTCCGGCGTCGAAGGCATGGCGGAGCGCGGCCACGGCGCGGTCGTCGTCGACGTCGCCGTACATGCCCGGTGACAACACCATCGCCCCGAAGCCGATGGCCGGCACGACGAGGTCACCGAGCTGGCGGACAGGGATCGGCGCCGCGGTCATACATCCAAAGAATCCGGCCGACGAGCCATGGACGTCCAGGACCTCTTGCGATAGCCCTTCGCTATGGACGTCCACTTGCGCGACCTCCGCTACTTCGTCGCCGTCGCCGAAGAGCTGCACTTCACCCGGGCGGCTGAGCGGCTCCACGTGTCGCAGCCCGCGCTCTCGAGGCAGATCCGGCTGCTCGAGCACCACCTTCGGTGCCCGTTATTCCTTCGCGAGCCACGTGTCGTCCGCCTCACCCCGGCAGGCGAGGTGCTGCTCTCCCACGCCCGTGACGTCCTCGACCGATGGGACGTCGGCGTCGCAGCCGTGAACGAGGCGGCCGCTCAGGACCGGCGCGTGCTGGTCGTCGGGATCCAGACCAGCGTGGGACGTGACCTGCAACGGCGAACCCTGGCGGGCTTCACTGATCGCCAGCCGGACTGGCGGCTGTCGTTACGGCTGTGCTCGTGGGACGACCCCACCGCCGGCCTCG
>JBKOXV010000298.1:0-14152 GCA_046725105.1 bacterium
CCCACCGGCGCTCGCGGGCCTGGGCGTCGTGTTCAGGGAGCCGCTTCAGGATCTGCAGGATGCGGGCCATCGTCCACTCGGCGATGGCCCCGGCGCCGATGCTCGCCCCATTGGTGAGCACGATGCCGCCTTCGGGCAGCCGGGCCGAGACGAACTGCCCGACGCCGGACCCGATGGCTTGGATCCACTTCAGGTTGGGCGCGAGCGGCGGCAGGTCCATGGGCACATCGAGGGCCAGCACGACGTGGGCCCGGCCGAAGGCATTGGTTTGCTCGCGGGTCAGCGGCGGGCCGGCGCGCCGGAGTGCCTCCGAGAACGGTTCGAGCTCGCGGGCGGCCCGAGCGGCGTGGTCGATCTCGTACGGCACGTCGAGCACTTCGACGCCCGGATGGATCGCCGCCAGCCGCTCGCGGTCGACGACGGGCAGCAGTCCCGGATAGGGGACGTAGACGACGAGCTCTGACTGATCGAGGTAGACCGGAACCGGGGCATGTTCTAGGGTCCGCCTTGGGATGTCAAGCGACGGATCACCCCCATCGCCGGCGTGACAACGAGCACCGGCGCGCCTGTCGCCGACGAGTTCGTCGAGGTGGCCGACGAGTCGCCCGAAGCCCTGTACGAACTGCTGGCGTCGCAGGGCTGGGGAGACGGGTTACCGGTCGTGGCGCCGACGGCGGCGCGGCTCGGTCGCATGCTGGCGGGGTGCCCGCGATCGCCCGACGAGGTCCTGGCCGTGCTGCCGCCGCGATCCGGCGCCTGCACCGTGCAGACGGCGGCGGTCAACGCCGTGATGGCCGGCTGCCCGCCCGCCGTGTTCCCCGTCGTGGTGGCGGCGGTGCAGGCCCTGGGCCGACCGGAGTTCAACCTGCGTGGGGTCCAGGCCACGACGCACCCGGTCGCCATCATGGTGGCGGTCCACGGCGCCATCGTCGAGCGCGCCGAGTTCAACGCCGGCGCCGGGACGTTCGGACCCGGATGGCGGGCCAACGCCACCGCCGGGCGGGCGGTCCGTCTCATCCTCCTGCACGTCGGGGGCGGGCGGCCCGGCGACGGCGACGCCTCCACGCAGGGCCAGCCGGCCAAGTACGCCTACTGCTTCGCCGAGAACGCTGCCGCCAGTCCGTGGCCGCTGTACTCGCACAGCCGCGGCGTCGTCGCGCCGAGCGCGGTCACGGTGGCCGGTGTCGAGGGGCCGCACAACTCCCACGACATGTGGTCGACGACGACGGCGCCGATCTTCGAGAAGATCGCCTCGGTGATGACCACGCTCGGCTCGAACCACGCACCGATGATGGACTCCGAGATGTTCGTGGTCCTGTGCCCCGAGCACGCCGCCCAGGCCGCCGCCGAGGGCTGGAGCCGTGAAGACGTCCAGTCCTTCCTGTACGAGGCCGCCCGCCTGCCCCTGCGGCTGTGGCGCGAGCATTTCCCGTTCCGCGGCATGGACGTCCCGTGGGCCAAGAGCATCGACGACCCCGATTACCTCATGCCGTTGGTGAGTCAGCCCGACAACCTGCGGGTGCTCGTGGCGGGAGGCCCGGGGAAGCACTCGTGCGTGATCCCGTCGTGGGGCGGCATCACGCGCAGCGTCACCGTGGCGGCGGAGGAATGGTGACGATCCACCCACCCGCTGTCGACCAAATGCCTACGAAGGAGTGCGCCGTGAAGATCCATCGACCCGACGGACAGGTCACGCAGCCGCTGCGGCACCTGGCACCGGGACGCCGCTCGTTGGCGGGCGCCCGCATCGGCGTGCTCGACAACGGCAAGCCGAACGCCGGCCTGCTCATGCTCACGGTCGCCGGCCAACTGGCCTCACGTGCCGGGAGGGACGAGCCCCTGCATCTCGTGAAGAACGCCGCCCAGCCGTGCCCCGAGGACGTGCTCGATCACCTTCGCCGCGAGGTCGACGTCGTCCTCACGGGTAGCGCCGATTGAGGGTCGTGCACGTCGTGGAGTGTCCACGACCTCGTACAACTCGAAGCCTCCGGCATCCCCACCGTCCTGGTCACGACCGAGGGCGGCTTCCACCATCTCAGCGTTCAGGTGGCCGCCGCCATCGGCCTTCCGGAGGCCCGGATGGTCGTGATCGAGCATCCCCTGGGCGGCATCGAAGAGCCCGCCGTCCTGGCGCGGGCGCAATCGGTGGTGGAGGACGTCCTCAAGCTGTGGACGTCGTGAAAGGGCGGCGGTGGCCGTCACCATCGACCTGACCGGAAGGGTCGCCCTCGTCACGGGGGCCGGGGCGGGCATCGGCGCCGAGATCGCCAGGTGGCTGGGCCGGGCGGGTGCGGGCGTCGCTGTCAACGACGTGAGGCACGAGCACGCCCGGGCGGTCGTCGACGCCATCGCGGCCGACGGCGGGACGGCGGCGGCCGTCGTCGCCGACTGCCGGGTCGACAGCGAGATCGACCGCGTGGTGGGCGCCGTGGTCGACCAACTCGGTGGCCTCGACATCGCCGTCAACAACATCGGGATGATGGCCGGCCGCGGCGGCGGACCGGTCGCCAGCCTCGACGGTTCGTACTGGCGCGACATCGTCGACCAGAACCTCGTGCTCACGGCGCTGTGCGCCCGGGCCGAGGCGCAGGTGATGGTGGAGCAGGGGCGCGGCGGCGTCATCCTCAACGTGTCGTCGGGCGAGACCACGCGACCCTCGCCGTTCTTGGCCGCCTACGGCGCCGCCAAAGCCGGCATCAATCACCTCACGCAGACGATGGCGGTCGAACTCGGTCCGGCCGGCATCCGGGTCATCGCCATCGCCCCGGGAACGACACTCACCGAATCGGTGCGAGCGGCCTTCGACGAACGGCGCGTGGCGGCCATCATCGAGTCGAACCCGCTCCGACGCATGACCGAGGCCGACGAGCTCGGCCGGCTCACGGTGTTCCTCGCCTCCGACTACGCCCGGTGCATCACCGGCCAGCTGATCCTCGCCGACGCCGGCGCGCACTTGTCGCGGACCCGCCCGCCCAACCTCGGTTCCTGACCAATCCCGTTCTCGTCACGCCGACGAGCGGTTTTCGCTCACCTACGTGACAAGAACGGTCGGGGCGGCCCCCGTCACGCCGCCGCGTCGCATGGCGTCGCTCGCGGCCGGCGGGTTCGCCAGCGCGATTCGACGCGCCCGACGAGTCGCCGGCGCGTAACTGCGGCTCGGGGCGCGCTTCCGGCATTCTGTAGGCGATGGATGGTGTAGCGGTCCTCGACCAGCCGCGCAACGGCGAGTCGACGATCACGATTCGCCGGAACCGAAGCGGCACGCTCCGGTCCGAGGACTCCGAGCGCAGTGGTGCGTCCCGGCTGGGCGTGACGACGCCACGCGTGGGTGCAGTCCTCGTCGTGGCTGGCTCGGCGTCGGTTTCCACAATGGACGTCACGAGGTGAGCACCTGGTTCGCCGGGCCCGATGCTCTCGGGCGCAATCTCGTCGTCCGCCCTGGCCAGGCCGCGCCCGCACCGTGGCAGCGCGCCGACCGGGTGTGTATCGACGCCGGCGCCGTCGCCCAGCTGCCGTTGCTGCTCGACCGTTGGCATGCCCGGGAGCGGACTGTGTTCGAAGTGGCCGACGATGTCAAGGTGGTCCCGGTCGCGGCCGTCAACGGGCCGGTGTGGACCCACAGTCCGACTCGCCTGGTCGAGTCCGACCTGGTCCGCCATCTGGTATGGGCCAACTCGGTCGACGGCCGAGTCCCCGACTCGCCTCGCTGGTCATGGGCGCAGGCGGCGATCCGAGCAGGAGCCACCATCGACCGCCGCGCCGACGTCGCGCTCCCCGATGGCACGCCAGCATGGTGCGACGGCGGACCGCTGTCGCTCCGGGCGGTGGAGGACGTCGCCGTGCTGCACCGCATCACCCTCGAGCGCGGCCAGTTGGTACCGCTCGGCGTCAACGCCTCGACGGCGGACCTGGCGACCGATCAGCTGGCCGCCGTGCTACACGGCAGCGGCGCCGCCCGAATCATCGCCCCGGCCGGCTCGGGCAAGACCCGGGTGCTCACGGAGCGAGCCCGTCACTTGCTGCACGGGTGGCGGGTGCCGCCGTCGGCCGTCACGCTCGTCGCCTTCAACGAACGGGCCGCGACCGAGATGCGGGAACGCACGACCGACCTCCACGGTCTCCACGTACGCACGCTGAACGCCCTGGGCCTGGCCGTGCTCGACGGCCGGGCGCCCTTCGCCCCCCGTGGCGGCCGTTACACGGTGCTCGACGAACGAGCGATGCGCCAGATACTCAGCGGCCTCGTCGAGCTCCCGAAACGGCTGAACACTGACCCGCTGGCACCGTGGCTCGACGCCCTCGCCGACGTACGCCTCGGCCTTCAGCCGCCCAGCGCCGTCGAAGCCAGCTACGAGGGTGACGTCGACGGCCTGGCTGCCGTTCTCGAGCGCTATCGCGCCATCCTGCGAGACCGTCACGCCGTCGATTTCAACGAGCAGATCGCCACCGCCATCGAGGTCCTCTTGGCCGAGCCCGAGGTGCGAACGGCGGCCCAGCACGCCTGCCGCCTCATGCTCGTCGACGAGTTCCAGGATCTCGCACCCGCCCACCTCCTGCTCGTCCGACTGCTGGCGTCGCCAGACCTGGCTGTCTTCGGCGTCGGCGACGACGACCAGACGATCTACGGCTTCGCCGGCGCCACACCCGAGTGGCTGATCGGCTACCGCGACCTGTTCCCGGGCGCCGGCGACCATCCGCTCGAGGTCAACTACCGCTGCCCGCCGGCGGTCGTTCGTGCCGCCGCCATGGTGCTGCCGCACAACCGGCGACGGGTCGCCAAGGTGATCCGGCCCGCGCCGGAGCGCGACGACCGTCCCGACGCCCTACGCGTCGTCAGCACCGACGACACCCTGGCGGCGACCGCCGACGCCGTCGCCGCCGCGCTCGATGTCGGCGCAGCACCAGCGGACGTCGCCGTGCTGACCCGCGTGAACGCCACCCTCGTGGGCCCGCAGCTGGCACTGCGACACCGCGGCGTGCCCGTCGAGCGCGCCATCGACGAGCGCTGGCTCGGGCGCACCGGGGTACGAGCCGCGCTGGCCTGGCTGCGGCTGGCCACGACGCCGACACACCTCCACGCCGGTGACGTGCGGGAGGCGGCCCGCCGTCCGGCGCGAGGGCGGTCGGCGAAACTTGTCGACTGGATGGCCGAACAGCGGTCCATCGCCGCCCTCCATCGCCTCGCCGACCGCCTGGCGGGGCGCGACGCCGACAAGGTGGACCAGTTCGTCGTCGATCTCGAGCGGCTCGTGCGCGTCGCCGCCCGCTCCGACACGGGCGCCGTGTTGCGGGCGATCCGCGGCTACGGACTCGATAACTCGATGGCCGCCCTCGACGGCTTCCAGCGCACACCGAAGCAGTCCGGCCACCTCGACGACCTCGACGCCCTCATCGAGCTGGCACCGCTCTGCCCCGAGCCGACCCGCTTCCCGTCGTGGCTCCGGACCGAGCTCGCCCGGGCCGGCGACGACGGCGGCGTGCGCCTAGCTACGGTGCATCGAGTCAAGGGCCGGGAATGGCCTCATGTCGTGGTACACGATGCCGGCGCCCAGCAGTTCCCCCATCGCCTCGCCGACGACGTAGAAGAGGAACGGCGGGTCTTCCACGTCGCCATCACCCGGTGCTCGTCCCGTTGCACGATCGTCGCCCCGGCCGCTGACCCGTCGCCCTTCGTCGCCGAACTGCACGGCGAATCACCCCAGGTCCGCGGCCGTCGGCGGGACGACCCGAGCCGGCCGCGTGCGACCCCACCGCCCGCGGACGGTCCCGTCATCGACGCCCTCAAGGCGTGGCGTCGCGAACGAGCCAAGGCTGACAGCGTGCCCGCCTATGTCGTGCTCCACGACAGCACGCTCGCCGAGATCGCGGCCGTGAAACCACGCTCCCTGTTCGAGCTCGGCAGGGTCAAGGGAATGGGGCCCACCAAGCTCGAACGCTACGGCGACGAAATCCTGGCGGTCCTGGGCTAGCGCGCTCACGCCCGTGGCGGCAGACGCGGGATCGACCGATTCGACGTCGCGCACAGCCCTGCGGCGCCGACCTTTCAACAGGCCCGCGTCGTGCCCGAGAACGCCAACTCGTAGGGACCCCGACGTGCCGATCGGAGTGGCCCAGATCGCGTTCGCGCCGTTTCGTGCCTGAGCGCTCCCGGGCAACGGGCGCTCACGTGGCGTGAGCCCGCTGAACCGGCCAGCACGCTCAGCGGTCGTAAAACGGTACGAACGGCCCATTGATGGTGGATCTACGGCGCGTGATTCTCGCCCGGACCCCACCGACCCCGAGCCAAGAGGGGGGCGCCATCGTGCGCATATCCGCAGTGGCGGCTGTCTCGGCCACGCTCGTAGGAAGCATCGCCGTCCTCGTGCCCTCGGGCATCGCCCACGCCGCGCCAACGGTGCTGCCTGACCTTATTTCAGGCCGCTGTGCGGCGTCCGACTCCACCGACTGTTGGCGGTACATCACCTTCAGCGACGACGACGTGCCCAATCCACCGACGGACCCGCCCGAGGTCCAGGGCAACAAGCTCGTCCTCAACCACGCCACGCTGACGAACCTCGGCAACGGGGCCTGGTGGAACACGCCGCTCAGCATGACGGGGAACGCGCTGAGCGTCTCCTTCAACGCCTACCTGGAGGGCGGCGATCCCGACTTCCACGGCAGCGGGATGGCGTTCGCGCTGATCGACTCGTACATGACGCCGGCGCGGGTGCCGTACTTCCCGCAGCCGTTCGACTTCGGTGCCAGCGGCCCGGGTCTCGGCTTCAACGGCTTCCACGGCGACAATGTCACCCCGGGTGCGCCCAAGCCGACGGGCGCCCACAACCTGGCGGTCACCCTCATCACCGACGACGACGACGATTGGGACAACGGCAACTCGGGTGGCAGCTTCAACCTCAGCCGGGTCGGCCTGCTCCACGGCCGTTCGTGGGACGAGGCCGCGACTGGACTGAATGTGCACCAGCGGCTCGGCAGCTGGTACCCCGACTCACCGAAGGACGTCTCGCCCTCGATCTATGGCGGGCGAGCCGTACCGGTGTCGATCACGTTGGTGCCGAACGCCACGCCCGGGAAGTGGAACGCAACGGTCTTGATCGACGGCAACCCGTACTACGACAACGTCCTCGTCGACCTCCCCCCTCGTCCCGTCTACATCGGTTTCACCTCCGGCGTGCACGAGCGTCCGAACCAGCACGCCATCTCCGACGTGTCGGTCAGGTACGGACAGATCGAGGCGCCCACGCTCAACGCACCGTTCTCGGCCTTGCCGCCGACGCGGATCCTCGACACTCGTGAGTCCGGCGGGCCCATCGGGCCCGATTCCGTCCGCACAGTACGAGTCGCCGGCGTGAAGAACGTGCCACTCAACGCCGGGGCGCTGGTCATGAACGTCACCGTCGATCAACCGACCGCGAGTGGATTCGTGACGGTATACCCGACCGGCCAACCGACACCCGTGGCGTCGAACCTCAACTTCGTCGGCGGTCAAACCATCGCCAACCTGGTGACGGCCAAGATCGGCGACGGCGGTTCCGTGAACATCTACAACTTTGCCGGCCAGACGCACGTGCTGTTCGACGTCGTCGGTTGGTTCCCGAGCACCGACGGCTCGTCAGCGAGCGAGCTGGGCACCGGCGCGGCGCAGGGAGGTGAGTTCGTGCCGCTGGCACCGGCTCGCGTCCTCGATACCCGTGTCGGCGTGGGCGCCAACCGGGCGCCACTGGGGCCGGGTGGTCATCTCGACCTCCAGGTCACAGGAGCCGGACCGGTGCCGAGCTCGGGCGTGGCCGCGGTCGTGATGAACCTGACGGGCACCAACACAACTGCGGCGAGTTATCTGACGGCGTGGCCGACGGGTGAGCCGATGCAGACGACGTCGAACCTGAACTTCGTCGGCGGCCAGTCGGTGCCGAACCTGGCCGTGATTCCGGTCGGCGCCGGCGGCCAGGTGTCGATCTTCAACTTCGACGGCAACACCGACGTCATCGGTGACGTCGTCGGGTACTACACGGCGCCGGGGGTGTCGGTGCCGGGTGGTGGCTTGTTCCATGCCATGGCGCCGCAGCGCTTCCTCGACACACGGCCCGAGGCCGGCAACGCCACGCTGTCGGACGGCCAGATGGTGTTCACCCAGATCACGGGCAGGAGCGGCATCCCTGGCGACGCCGTCGGGGTCGTGGCCAACGTCACGGCCACCAACACCACGGTGCCCGGCTTCCTGACCGTGTTCCCCGACGCCCTACCCCAGCCGCTGACATCGAGCCTCAACTTCGTGGGTCGGGAGCCGGGCGTACCGAACCTGGTGATGTCGAAGCTCGGCACACCGGGCAACATCGGCATCTTCAACTTCAGCCCCGGCGGAACGACCGACGCCATCGTTGATGTCGTCGGCTGGTACGCGAGGGCCTGAGCGCAAAGCCGACGCGCAGGTCTCCCCCACCAGGTCAGAGCCGCTGGCGGTCCCGCCTGTTGGGCTTGTCGCGACACGCCGGCTTCGAGCCGGGGCACATCGGCAAACCGCGCTGCGGCGTCAGGGGAGCGTTACATCTGCGTGGTGTCCGGGCGCGGTGGCGGTCCGAGCGACGGCCGGCGGCGCCACGCTTGTGGCTGCCCGCCAGCCGTATTCAGTCAGCAGCTGATCACCACCTGGCGTACGTGCCACACGATGGACCCGATCGTCGGGTCGCGGCGCCGTGCGGCGAGAGCCGCAGCGAGGTCGTCGGAGGCTGGCGCGTCCAGGCCCGCGGCCGGGTCGCGGCGGATCGTGGCCAAGTTCAACTGAAACATCGTTGCGGCGTCGCAGGTAGCCACCGGATGCGACACGTCGCGATCGACGAGCACACCGTCGAGGTGCTCCATCGCGGCGTGCAGGAGCCCACCGGCGAGCATGGTGGCGCCGCGGGCCGCCACCGCCGCCGTCGTGGCTCGCAAGTAGCGCTGGAACACGTCGTCGTCGGTGTCGATTCGTTCCGGCTCCTCGAGTACGAGCCGTCCGCCCGGCGTCGGCCAGCGCCGCCACGTGGCGATGGCCGCCCCCACGTTGGCCAGGTGGGCCAACAGACAGCGAGCGTAGACGAGGTCGGCTCGCCGTCCGGCCAGCACGCCGGGCTCGGTGACGTCGCCCTCGATCACCGTGGCCCGAGGGACCCGCCTCCTGGCTGCGGCGGCGAAGGCGGCAGAGGACTCCACGGCCGTGACCGTGGCGTGGGGCCAACGGTCGGCGAGCAGCGCCGTCGTGTGCCCAGGACCACATCCCAGATCGATCACCGCGCCGGGTTCGCCGGTCATGGCTTCGTCGAGGAGCCGCTGAGCGAGCGGTGCAAACACCCGGTGTACGACGGCCAGCCGATCACCGGCCTCGGCACCGTCGCCGAAGGCATAGGAGCTGCTCACGATGGCACGTTACGGGTGTCCTGGCCGCGGTCGCTTCGCCTTTCACGGACTCCGCCCACGCCGCCGAGTCGCCCAGGCCTTCGCGTGCATGGCATTGACCTCTCGCGCGCGATAGTTGCACAACTCGTCCCCACACCGCGTTCGTGAATGGGTCGAACGGGCCATCGGCGGGGTGCGTCGCGTTGGGGTAATACTGGCGCATTGGCGTCAGCGAGCGACCGCATCCTGAGAGGGCGCTCCACCGGCCGTCCGGCAGGACGGTCGCGTTGGCCGTCATCGCCGTCGAGCTGGTGATCCTGTTCGTCCTGGCCACGCTGTGGCAGGGCCCGAGCTCGCGCGGTCCTGGGGATGGGCCGACGCCCACACCGGCGTCGCTGGCGGCGCTGGCCCCCACCACTGCTCGGCGGACATTCACGAAGGCGACCACGACCTCGCTGACGTCGACGTCGGCGGTGCCCACGATGGCTGCCTGGCTACTCGATGTGCCAGCAACCGCCGAGCCCGCAACCGTGTTCGGCGAAGTCATGGACCCGAACTCCACCGCGACCGTGGCGCCCGCTCCGACACCGACCGCCCCGGCGGCACCCCGCCCCAAACCGCCCCGCCGCGCACCGGCCGACTCGGACCCGACGACAACCCCGCCGACATCCGTTGAGCCGCCGTCCGGCTCGGACCCGACGACAACCCCGCTCACGAGCGTGGCGCCACCGCCAGACTCTGCGCCGGCCCCCACCCAGCCACCGCCGACGAGTCCACCGCCCGAATCGACACCGCCGACCGACCTGCCCACCACCTCGCCCCCGACCACCTCCGACCTCAAATCCTTGTGCGCCCAACTGGAGAGCCAGAAGCAGGCCATCGAAGCCGAGATAAAGCGGGTGGAGGAGGCGTACAAGGACGATCCGGCGACACGTGACCGCCTGAAGGATCAGCTCGAAGACCAGAAGCACGCGGTGGAGCAGCAGCGCAAAGAGGCTCACTGCTGAGGCCGCCAGTCGGCCGCGGTGGCCGAAGGTTTCGACCTGGCAGAAGCCGACCTGGAGTGCACGCCGAACTGCCATCCCGAGACTGGCACCCGAGTTCGCCTGGAAGTCGGCCACTCGGCGCCATGTAGCGGTGTACGGTTGTGCCCGCACGATGACGGTTTTCCGTGTTGGGCCGCAGAGTCGGCCCAGCGGCGCTGCTCCAGATCCTGGCACCGCGTCAATCGACGTTTCAACGACCAGGAGAGGCTGCGATGGTTCAGGCCAGGTGGACGTCATCGGACGCCGCCGCCGCTGTCCACCAATCATCGGTAGCCGCCGTGGGCCACGACGGTGAGGCGACGGTCGTCTCACTCATTGGTGAGCTGAACATCGCCACTCGGGAGGTTCTCACCCAAACGCTTGGGGCGATCGCCGTCGATGACGCTGAACCTGGGGTCGATCTGCCTCGATCGGCCTCGCCAGCAACGGCTCGTCGGCATTGGCTGCCGGTGGCCGTGAATCTCGCTCGGGTGATCCGTCGGATGGTGCGCTCCCGGACGACGGTTCCTCCATCACGCGTGCGGGGACGCACTGAGCTGTTCGAGCGATACGAGGTCACCCGATGGCGTGTCGATCTGCAAGTTGATCGACGCGAACTGCCTCACGTTCTCCGAGACAATCGCACCGTTGAAGCCGCGGTGGCACCAGCGCCTCGCGACGGGCGGAGCTGACCGGTGGCCGGCCACCGGCTCTTGAGCATTCTTTCGATGCTCTCGGCGGGCGGCAATGCCGAACCAGGCCCCGCTCGGCTGTGCCAACTGTGCACCGATCTCATCGTCATGTCGGGGGCCGGAATCGTGCTGATGTCCGGTGACGTGTCGGCGGGTGCGGTGGGCACCACCAACGCAGTGAGCGCCCTGATCGAGGAGCTGCAGTACACGCTCGGCGAGGGACCGTGCGTCGACGCCCACGACCAACAGCGCCCCGTCCTCGAGCCGGACCTCGCTGGTTCACCCACGACCCGATGGCTGGCCTTCACACCGCCCGCCCTCGAAGCGGGCGTCCGTGCCGTATTCGCCTTCCCTCTCCGGGTCGGAGCCGTTCGCCTGGGCGCCCTCGACCTCTACCGAGACCAGCCTGGACCCCTGACCGACGACCAACACGCCGACGCATTGGTGATCGCTGACGTGGCGGCACGGGCGGTGCTCGTATTGCAAGCCCACGCACCGCCCGGAGCGCTGGCCGCCGACCTCGAGGACGGTGGGAGCTTCCGAATCGTCGTACACCAGGCCGCGGGCATGGTGTCCGTCCAGCTCGGCGTCAGCGTCGGCGAGGCCCTCATCCGACTGCGTGCCTTCGCCTTTGCCAATGACTGCCGGCTCCCCGACGTCGCGAACGATGTGGTGAGCCGACGGTTGCGCTTCGAGGACGGCGAGGCCGACGACGGATTACGGCCGTGACGCCGCGATGGGAACCGGGCCCGATCAGCCGACGGGCCGCACGACGTACCATGAGCAACGCCTTCGGCTTCGGATCTGCGACAACCGCGGCGAGGGCATCGTGAGGGGAGGTCTCGTGCAGAGAGAGGCGCTGTTGGCCCGAACCATGGTGGAACTAGCCGACTCCCTCGTCGACGATTTCGACGTGGTGGACCTGCTCACCCTGCTCGCCGACCGGTGTGTAGAGACTCTTGACGTCTCGGCGGCGGGCCTGATCCTGGTTGCCCCCGAGGGAGACCTGCGCGTGATGGCGTCGTCCAGCGAGGCCATGCGCGTCCTGGAGCTCTTCGAGCTGCAGTCCGCGGAGGGCCCGTGCATGGACTGCTTCCGAAGTGGCCTACCGATCGTGAATCAGGATCTCGCCGAGGTCGACGGCCGCTGGCCTCGGTTCGCACCAAAGGCAGTCGAAGCCGGCTTTCATTCAGCCCACGCGCTGCCAATGCGACTGCGCGGCACGATCATCGGCGCCCTGAACCTGTTCCGCATCGAGCAGGGTGCGCTGGACGAGCCCGACCTCCTCGCCGCCCAGGCGTTCGCTGACGTCGCCACCATCGCCATCCTGCAGCACCGGGCCGCGCACGAGGCTCAGACCGTGAACGAGCAACTCAATCAGGCACTCAACAGCCGCATCGTCATCGAGCAGGCCAAGGGCGTGTTAGCGGAGCAGACGGGTATCGACATGGAGCACGCCTTCTCGCGGCTGCGCAACCACGCCCGCAATCACAACCTCCGACTCGTCGACGTCGCCCGAGATGTCATCTCCGGCACACTCACGACAGCAACGCTCGATGCCCTGCCTGGTCGGCCGGGACCCGCAACTGGCCGTGCCGAGCATGAAGGTCCAATAGGAACACGCTGAGCGGGCCGGTGTCGCGGGGGCACGTGATCGTTCATCGCCGGTGTTCGGCCGATTGTCGCGCCCGGTTCTGCGGACTTCCCCTTGACCCGGCATCACCTCGAGGTCCCAACGCGGCGGGCGGTGGTGCCCCTAGGTCGCCGTCTCGGCTTGTCGGCTGCGGCGACGCCGCGCCGGATGAGTTCGCGCGTTGCGTCGGCGGCGCGGTGTGGCGACGATGTGCTGTAGACAGGAGGAAGTGGAGAGTGGGACGGGAGACACGACGATGGTTGAAAACGAATTCCTACGGCCGCTCGAACGTCGTGTCCTCCGTCTGGTTCGCGACGGCGTCGAGGACACCGAGATCGGTCGCCGATTCCGCCGAAGCCCCGAATTCGTGAGGCGAGTGGCCGTCTACGCCCGAATCCCGAGGAGTCGCGTCGTGCCGGAGGTGGGGGCGCTGCGGCCGGTGGAGCGCCGGATCTTGAGATGGCGAGCGAACGGCACGGATCACGCCGAGATCGCCCGTCGGTTCCACCGCAGCTCCGGCCACATCGAGCGGATCGAGCGGCTTGCCATCTACAAGCTGCAGGCGGGCTGACGGTTCGTCAGACGAAATCGACGTTCGACGGCTCCCGAAGGAGCGCGCTGTTGACAGCGCCGTCACCGTACGCCTACTCCGACGCATTCGGGTGGGTCGGGTCGACCCCATCTGTACACCTGTGTGCGTTCGACCGTTGTTCAGGCTGAACAAGGAGACGAACCGCCGGGAAGGTCGATGAGAGCTCAGGTCATCCGGCCGAGCACCTGCTGGACGGGGACGACCGCGACGCCGACATTGGCATCCGCCATGCCGTACGGCAGGACCGACCTGCCCGACAGAGGGTCGGCGCGCTCTAGTACCCGGACGACACCCGTCTCATGACCGGCGATCTCAACCTCCGCACGGAGGGCTGCCGTGAAGGTCGCGAGCCCGCACTGCGTCGGGGGATAGCTGCTCAGGAAACCGAACGACGCGGGCACGTCAGGAACCTCCAAGGACGGGTAGTGCACTCAACGGTCAACGAGTTGCGAGACGTCCTAGGACGCGGCCCTTCTCCCGTGAGCGTCGCCGGCGACTGCGGAGTCGCATCGCCAGCAGTCCTCCGTCGAGTCCCGCGGATCGAGGTGAACGGCCAGGCGTTTGGGCCGAAGGACTCTCGTGCGAGCCGCGTCGTATGCGACTCTGACGCCGACGTCGTTGGACGCGCCTGCTGTCGTCTCCACCACGGCGACTGTTCCGGGCAGGAGGTGCCGTTCCGGGTCAACCGCGTCGTGCACGAGGACCCTGTCTCCGACTCGGAGCGCATTCCATTCGAGCCTCATCATGTCGTACTCCGCAACGGTTGCTCCCGGCTCACGGTCGGAGAACGAGTGGGACCGAGAAGCACGTCGCGGCAGTCGGCGCACAGCCACCACTCTGG
>JBKOXV010000197.1:0-11922 GCA_046725105.1 bacterium
GTCCCGCCCCGCTCGCTGACCACGTGTGCCGAAAGGAGAACCAGTGGGTGTGTCGTTGAACAACGCCGGTCGTGCGATGGCGTCGGGTGAGGTGCTGCCGTTCGCGCCCACGCCGTCGGCGAGCATCGCGGGCCGCACGATGCAGGAGTCCGTGTACCGGCGACGAGAGCCCGAGCGTCACCTGCCCGAGGACGCGCCCAACATCCTCATCGTCCTTATCGACGACGCCGGTCCGGCGTTGCCGACGACATTCGGAGGAGAGGTGCGCACGGCGACGCTGGACCGGGTGTGTGCCGAGGGCGTCAGCTTCAATCGCTTCCACACCACGGCGATGTGCTCACCGACGCGGGCGTCGCTGCTGACCGGACGCAACCATCACCGCGTCGGCAACGGCCAGATCGCCGAGCTGGCCAACGACTGGGACGGCTACTCCGGGCACATTCCCAAGAGCAGTGCCCTGGTCGCCGAAGTCCTGAGGTGCTACGGCTACGCCACCGGGGCCTGGGGCAAGTGGCACAACACGCCGGCCGAGGAGACCACTGTCGCCGGCCCGTTCGACAACTGGCCGACCGGCCTCGGCTTCGAGTACTTCTACGGATTCCTCGCCGGCGAGGCTTCGCAGTACGAGCCCAATCTGGTGCGCAACACCACGCCCGTCCTGCCGTCGCGTACGCCCGAGGAGGGCTACCACCTCAGCGAGGACCTGGCCGATGACGCCATCGGCTGGCTCCGGACCCACAACGCCCTGGAGCCGGACAAGCCGTTCCTCATGTACTGGGCGAGCGGTTGTCTGCACGGTCCGCATCACATCATGAAGGAGTGGGCGGACAGGTATGCCGGCGCCTTCGACCACGGCTGGGACGCCTACCGCGAGCGGGTGACCGCCCGGGCCAAGGACAAGGGGTGGATCCCGCCCGACGCCGAGCTCACACCGAGACACCCGCAAATGCCGGCGTGGGACGACATCCCCGACGAGCAGAAGCCGTTCCAGCGGCGCCTGATGGAAGTGGCCGCCGGGTATGCCGAGCACGTCGACGTCCAGGTCGGCCGGCTCATCGACGAAGTCGAGGCGCTGGGCTACGGCGACAACACCCTGATCTTCTACATCTGGGGCGACAACGGCTCATCGGGCGAGGGCCAGGGCGGCACGATTAGCGAGCTGCTGGCCCAGAACGGCATTCCCACCACGGTCGACATGCACATCGCCGCTCTGAACGAGTTGGGCGGCCTCGACGTCCTCGGTTCGCCGTTGACCGACAACCAGTATCACTCCGGGTGGGCGTGGGCCGGCAGCGCGCCCTACCAGGGAATGAAGCTGCTGGCGCCTCATCTGGGCGGTACCCGCAACCCCCTCGCGATCCGGTGGCCGGCGCGCATTGCCCCGGATGACGTGCCCCGCACCCAGTTCCACCACTGCAACGACGTCGTGCCGACGATCTACGAGATCCTCGGCATCTCGCCGCCCCGAGTCGTGAACGGCATCCCGCAGGACCCTATCGACGGGGTCAGCTTTGCCTATGCCCTCGACGACCGGGAGGCGCCGGGACGGCTGCACACCCAGTACTTCGAGATCATGGGCAGCCGCGCCGTCTACCACGACGGCTGGATGGCGTCGGCGATCGGCCCCCGCCTGCCCTGGGTCCCGGGCAAACCCCCGGGCATCCAGGAGTGGACCTCCGACCAGGACACGTGGGAGCTCTACGACCTGGCGCACGACTGGTCGCAGGCCCGCGACGTGGCCGCCGAACACCCGGAGAAGCTGGTGGCGATGAAGGAGCTCTTCGCCATCGAAGCGGCTCGCAACGGCGCCCTGCCCATCGGTGGCGGTCTCTGGGTGGTGGTTCTGCACCCGGAGCAACGCATCTCCCCGCCGTACACGGAGTGGGAGTTCGTGGGCGGGATCACCCGCCTTCCAGAGTTCTGCGCTCCCGCTCTCGGCAACCGGGCCAACACCGTCACGCTCGACGTGAGCCTGCCCGAGCACCCGTCCGGCGTGCTCTACGCCCTTGGGGCCAACAGTGGCGGCCTCACCTGCTACGTCGACGACGGGATCCTCCACTACGAGTACAACCTGTTCATCATCCAGCGGACCAAGATCCGGGCCAGCGATCGTTTGCCGGTGGGCGACGCCACCATCGAGGTCGTCACTGACTACGCCGTGCCGCACCCCGGGGGTGCGCTCGACATCACGCTCAAGGTCGACGGCACGGCGGTCGCCAAGGGCCAGGTGCCGATCAGCGCGCCACTGCTGTTCACGGCCAACGACTGTCTGGACATCGGGACGTGCCTGGGTTCGCCGGTGTCACTCGACTATCGCGAGCGAGCGCCGTTCCCGTTCAACGGGACGATCAAACGGGCACACGTCGCCTACCACGCCGTCTCAGGGTGACGGGCAGGTGTTCGAGGCCGGCGTGCCGGACCAGACCGGCGACGATGAGCCAGTGGAGCACCGACAGCGACCGGAACGGCTCCGCCAGGAGCCAGACACCGAGGCCGACACAGGCGAGTCCCAGCACCAGGGCCCACCACGGCACGCGTCGCGCCATGAACGACTTCACCGCGGCCAGGAGCCCGAGCCGCCCCTGCGGTCTGACCGCCCATCGGCCGAGCCCTAACGGCCTGCTCGGACGGCTATTGGGATGTCGGCTCGCGCTGGGCGCGCCGCGTTATGGGATTACGACGTGTCGGACTTCCTCCATGTAGCGCCGGGCGGCGTCGGATGCCTCCTCCGGAGTGCTCCCGTCCTGGCGGGCGCTCATGTAGGCGGCGTACCAGTCCCACCAGTCGTGCTTCGGAGCCGTCTTCTCGTACGGGTCGTGATGCTCGGCTGTCTCGTGCAGAAGCTCCGCCAGCGCCGCAACGTCCATAGTGGTCTCCTTTCTCCGATAGTGCGCGCTCGAGCGTCCCTGTCAGCGTCCGGGAAGCCGGGTCTTGATCTCTTGGAGCAGCCAGCCGTTGCCGTCCGGGTCGCTGAAGGATGCCCAGGAACTGTAGGACCGACCTTCCGGATCCGGGCCGGCCACGCGGGCGTCGGTCCCGGCGTGGTGGAACACGCCGCCGGCGTCGTGGAAGACTTCACTCACGTCGACGCCTCGGCCGACGAGCTCGGCACGGGCCGCATCGACGTCGTACACGACGAGAACCAGGCTGTCGGCTGAGCCCGGCGCGGCCGACGAGATTCCGGTACCGAAAATGATCGAGCACGCCGATCCGGGTGGCGTGAGCTGTACGACCCGCAAGCCGTCATCAGCAACGAAGTCGGCATCGAGCCGGAATCCCAATGTCTGATAGAAGTCCTTGGCCCGGTCCACGTCGGAGACGGCGATCACCACAACCTCGAGTTTCATGTCCGTGATCCCGACTTCGGGATTCTCGGCCGAGGTGTCGCTGCCGACGGCGGAGCTGCTCATTTGACCTCCGTAGGTAGGTGTTCAACTCACACTCGCAGTCGCGGCGCCGGAGTCGCGCCGGTGGACGTCCCTGGTCGGTCACTGGTCGTCGGCCCGGATCACCTGGCCGTTGACCCAGTGGCCCTCGTCGCTGGCCAGAAAGGCCACGACGCTGGCGATGCTGGTGGAGTCGGCTGACCCACATGGGCGAGTACGGAGGGCGAGGTCGTCGCGTCGAACCTCCTCGGTGAGCCCCGTGAGGCCCATTACGAGGCCGTGCCGCGCGTCACCTACACCGACCCCAGGCCGCCGCCCGACCGCCCTCTCTCCGTACCCGGGCACGCAGGCCGAATGGCGCTTCCGCCCCGGCGGACGCCGGCGTGCCCGGGTACGGCAGCCTCGCCATCGACACAGACGACCTACAACGCCTCGCCCAAGACAAATAGCGCCCGCCCTGGCCGGAAATGCGCCGGCCCGAAGTGCCGATCCCCCGTCCCAGCGGCTCTACGCACCTCAGCGTCTCCACACGCGATGCGTTCAGCGCCGCACATTATGGCGGTGCGGTCGTCTTCTTGTCGTCGACAACCGAGCGAGCAGCAGCTGTCGAGTAACGAGTGAAGGCCGGGCGGTGCCTTCCCTCAGGAGGTCGATCCGGCAGCGAGGTCGTCAGCGTTCATCCTCGCCAGACGGGCGTCGAGCACCGCGTACTCAGCCTCCTCGATCGCTGCGTACGCGTAATCGACCGCGAACGCTGCGTCTTCCTCTGCACCGTCGGCCTCTCGCTGCGCGGCCTCGAGGTTGTGGGAGGCCCGCCTCTCATCGATGTGCTTACGGACTTCGGAGATGTGTTCGTTCCACGAACGCTGGAGGCTGGCCCACCACGCCGAGAGCTTGCCCTTCTGGTCCTCGACGGCCTTGCTCAGTTGGTCCGCTTGAGCCTTGGCCGATTCCCGCGCCGTCTTGACGTCCTTCTCGAGCTCGGCCCTTGCCTTGTTCTGCGCGGCGGCGGCCCGGTCCTCCGCTTCCTTGGCTCGGGCGGCGAGTTTGGTGAGCTGGTCTGAAAGCGCCATCGTCGGACTTCCTTTCGCTGGGGCGAGAACGGTGCCGGTCACAGTCAGGTCGGCTGTTCGAGCCCGGCCCCGTGCTCGCGAGCCAATCGTCGACCCCTTCGGAACTTCGCGCCGTCGGGCGGGATCGTCAAGGAGTGGACGCGGCCGGAATCCCGCTGCTTCCGACGCCCGTCAAGTTTTGTCGGTGACAGTAGGCCGCGAAAGGAACACGGACACCGGTACGAACGCGAGACCTACTTGCTTCGCGCCTAGTTCAGGTGGAGGCTGGCGTCGCCATCATGATCTCAGCGACCAGGTTGTAGGCGCGGCGCCAGGCGGCTTCGGTAGCAGGATCCCACCTCGGTCCCAGGTGCGCGGCCAGGGCGCCGAGGAGGGCCTCGCCAGCCGCTCGATAGTGCCGCGACTGCACGCCGTAGAGGGCGTGCCGAGTGGCCAGGCCGTGGACCCTGGCCGCGAAATCGTCGAAGGAGACGATCGCTTGCACGATGGCGTCGAGTTCGTCCGCGAACTTCTCGGACATGACGTCCGGTGTCCTGGTGAACAGCGCCTCGGCCGAGGGATCGGCCGCGAACAAGCGCCGGTAGAACTCGGCCGCCATCGCTGGCGCCTCGGCCCCAAGAGAGGCATACGACGCTCGGACCAACTCGATCTGTTCTGGTGTCATCCGTCGTCCCTTCCGAGCGCCTCCGCCAAGGCACTTCGGCCTGACACGCCAAGCTTCTCGTAGACGTGGCCCAGATGGTTCTCCACCGTTCGCACGGAGAGGTACAGGCGTTCGGCGATCACTCGGCTCGGGTGGCCGGCCGCGGCCAGCATGGCCACGTCACGTTCGCGGGTCGTCAGAAGGAGCACGGTGTTCGTGTCCACCAGGCCAGGGGTCATGGCACCCTCGCAGCGGTTCGCCAACTGGCCGGCGCGTCGAGCGAGCGCCGTGGCACGGCGTGGTTCGTGCACTCGCCGCCACGCCCCTGCGGCGGCGGTGGACGCCTCGGCGGCGAGTAGCAGGGCGCCGATCGCCTCGAACTGGTCGGCGGAGGCGGCGAGGCGGGGTGCGTCCTCATCGATGAGGGCTAGCGCATGGTCGGCCTTGGCCGCCACTAGGAGGCTGTCGGTCGCCGAGGCGAGGGCGGCCAGGCGGTTGGCCTCGCTCGTCCGCGCGCCGAGACGAATGGCGTCGTGGAGCAGGCAGGCCGCCACGGGCACGTGCCCGGTCTGTTCTGCCGCGTCGGCGGCGGCAATGAGCACGGTGCGGGCAGCAACCAGATCACCTCCGGCCACGAGCGCCCAGGCCCGCCCGAGGGACAGCTCCGGACCATGGAACCCGTATCCAGACATCAGCGGATCGGTCCGGTCAGCGTGAGCGGCGCTCTGCGCCGCGTTGCCGAGCAGACAGTGACTGACAGCCAAGACCGCGTTTGCCATCGGCCGGAGTCCTTCGAACTTCCACATGTCTGCGTTCATGAGGGCGCGCTCGCCCAACTGACGGGCCGTTGCCGGTCGGCCCTGAGCGAGAGCGCATCGGGCGAGATGGATGCAGAACCACGTGACCCCGAGGGGCATCCGAACTCTCGCCGCGACCTCGAGCCACTGTCGTCCCAGCTGCTCCGCTTCGCCGAGGCGGCCTGCCTCCACCAACGCCCAGGTCCGGTTCACGACGTGCGTTCCCGCCGGCGCGATCGCCAGCTCGTCGCCCAGGGCGAGGTGCTCGTCGTATCCCCGCTGGCTGACCGCAATGGCCTCCTCCGTGCGACCGGTCGTCGCGAGGGCGGCGGCGCGTGGGATGGCGGCGAGAACCCCGACGCGGGGCACCGTCTCGTCAACGCCGTCCAGCAACGCCAAAGCCTCTACCGGACGGCCGCCGTAGGCGAGCACCTCTGCCTCTCCGACGATGAGCTCGTCGCGCGCCGCCGGCGATTGGAGCCTCGGTGCGACGGTACGGCCCACGGCCAGAGCGTCGGCATCACGCCGGCAGCCCCAGAACAGGTTGCGTCGTCGGACCGTCGCGATCCGCACGAGCTCGTCGTCGGTGCTGGCCCGGTTGATCGCCTCAGCCAACACCGTTTCGGCTTCCTCATAGGAAGCGAGGTCGTACAAGGACTCGCCCAGCACCAGACCAGCGGCGGCCGACGGCTGTCCGGCGAACGCGGCC
The DNA here is from genome assembly GCA_046725105.1 of bacterium. Lineage (GTDB taxonomy): Bacteria > Actinomycetota > Acidimicrobiia > Acidimicrobiales > Ilumatobacteraceae > DASXAI01. Next base: position 6,609 of record JBKOXV010000197.1, read on the forward strand.
CGGGCCAGATCGGCTGCCTGCCGATGGTTGCGGCTGAAGCGAGCCAGGCGAGCGGCTCGTACCAGCAGGTCGGGATCAGCGCGGCCCGTCGACGCGAGCCGCCACGTCGCGACCCGCATCGGATCTTCTCGGCGGCGGGCACCCCAGGTCTCGACCACCTCCGCCTGGGCCAGCAGGATGGAACGAGCCCGCAGCGTCGGCAGGGCCGCCCGGAGCACTTCCTCGTGCAAAGGATGGCCGAGGCGCACCGCCGCCCGCCGGCCGTCGATGCGTACCGAAATGAGGCCATTCATCTCCAGCGCCTCGAGCGTGGTCAGCCCGAAGCGCGCCTCGAGCTGACCGAGGCCGACCGGCTGGCACAGGGCTAACAGTTCGAGGGCGGCGCGCGCCGTCGCGTCGAGTCCGCCGATTCGGGCTTCCACCAGCTCTCGCAGGCGGGTCGTCGTTCCGAGCGGACCCGTTAGCCGCCAAACCCTCTCGTCGAAGACGAGAACCTGTCGGGCCATCGCTCCGAGCACGAGCTCCCGGAGCGCCAGCACGTTGCCTCGACACGCCCGCCAGAGCTGGGCCGATGCGTCAGCATCGAGGGGGCCTTGCAGCACGACGTGCAGCAGGGTGTCGACACCGATCGGATCGAGATCGGCCAAGTCGAGGCGCACGGCCCGCTCGTCACGCCACCACCGGGTGATCGTCTCCGGCACGACTTCGCCGGTCATGACCGTGGCGAGTCCAAAGACCGAGCCGTCGATCAGGAGCCGGTCGACCATGGCCAGTGACGCGCCGTCGAGGCGATGGGCGTCGTCGAGAAGCAGTACGGGCACCCCGCTAGTAGCAGTGCTCTCGGCGAGGGACCGACGGGCGGCGTCTAATAGCCGAGCGCGCAGGACCGCGTCTTTCACGTCACCGTCCCCCAACTCCTCCAGAGAGTTGGCGGGGAGCAGATGGGCGACGGCACCCAGCGGCACGACCTCCCCGGAACGGTCGGCGCCGGCCCGAAACACTCGACGCCCAGTCTCCTCGGCGCGCCCGGCACACTCCTCGGCGAGCCGCGTCTTGCCCACGCCGGAGGGACCGTAGATGCAGAACCCCTCGCACCCCGGGTCAGCGAGCGCCGCCGAGAAGGCGTCCAGCTCGTCACGCCGACCCACCAAGGGCCACCGCGTCGCGACACTCATCGCCGTCGAGCGTAGAGCCCGGCTGGTGCCGGCTCGACCGGCTGGCCGCCGCCGTGAACCCGCTAGGGATCGTCGGGATCGCCTGTTCACCTACGACTACCTGCCCGGTCACCGATCGTTGGCCTGCCTGACTCGTTCTGTCGCCGGTCCGCTCGAGACGGCCCGGACATGACGGGCTCGGGAGTTCGCCTAATGGCTGGCGCTCTGGAGCATCCCCGCCGTCATGGCGTGGGCAATGACGCTCCACGCGGCCGACCATGCGTCGCGTAGGTCAGGCGTGAACACCTCACCGAGACCCTGCTCCAGGGTCCACAGCAGCGCCTCCCCGCCGACGTCGAAATGCTCAGGTCGCACGCCGTAGCGCACATGTCGAGCGCCCAGCTTCACGAGGAACGGTACGACGGTGTCAAAGTCCTGGAGACCGTCGACTGCCACCTTGACGGCGGCCATCAGCCGAGCGGCTTGCGGACGAATGTCGGCATCGAATAGGGCCCGAGTTGCGGGAGCGAGCGTGAAGATCCGCTCGTACAGGAGTACCCCCGCGGCATCGGCGATCGGCAGCACCTGGCGAAACGAGGATTGGACCAGTTCGACTTGCGCCGCCGTGATGACAGGCGGTGAGAGTGTGTCGGTGGAGTTACCTGTCGGTTGCATGGGCGCCAGTACGGAGCAACGACACCGTCGGTTCCGTGGCGGTCGCTGAGCGACAGGTGCGAGGGTGAGACGCAACACCCTGGTACGCCATCTGAACGACATCGGCAGCCGCAAGCCGACACCCCGGTTCTCGTCACGCGGACGAGCGGTTTTCGCTCGCCTACTTGACGAGATCCTCAGAGAGCTTCACCCGGCCGGCTCGGGCATGCTTTCCCCCATGGCCAAGTGGAAGGACCTCGAGCGTGAGGAGCCCGCCTTCGCGGCGAGGGTGCGTGCCCTGTTCGACGCTCGCAAGCACAAGACGCTCGCCACGCTGCGCGCCGACGGGTCGCCGCGCATCTCCGGCATCGAGGTGGAGTTCGATGACGGCGAGCTCACGTTCGGCTCGATGCCGGGGGCTCGAAAGGGGACCGATCTGCTCCGTGACCCCCGGTTCGCCTTGCACGGGCCCACGGTTGACCCGCCCGAGGGCCAGCCGTCGGGTTGGCCGGGAGAAGCAAAGGTGGCCGGTCGGGCCGTCCTCGTCGGCGACCTGGAGGGCGAGACGCCTGGTCAGCTGTTCCGAGCCGAGCTCGACGAGGTGGTGTTGACCCGACTGACCGATGCCGGCGACCGCCTGCTCATCGAGGTGTGGCGGCCCGGCGTGCCCCTGCGCCGTATCGAACGAGACTGAGAAGCGAGCCTTCACAGCGGCGGCTGTCGCCGGCGGTGTTCAAGAGGGCGCCGTCGCCGAGCAGGGTCGGGCGTCGGCCGTGCGGATGGCCGCGTCGAATGCGATCAGGGCGGCGATCAGCTCGGCGTCCCCGTGCCCTCCCTCGACGAACAGCCAATCCATCGCCCTACCGACGCCGGCGGTGCGGCTTCTGGACAGGCGGCTACGGCTCGCCGACGTCACGATCGGCGACGGCGACGCGTCCGGGTCGAGGCCGCCGTCACCCGCCCGAGCCGGTCAGAAGGTCCATCGCGTGGCGCCGCCGGGCTCTGTGGTGGCGACGGCGTAGGCGTCCTCGGGCACGAATTCGTAGACGAACCATGGCGGCGGCCCGGCACTGGGGGCGCTGTACTCGTGGGTGAAGCCGCCGTCGGCCACGGTCGGTGCCCAGCCGCCCTCGGCGAACACCTCGGCCAGGCGTTGCAGCAGGGCGTCGTCGGTGACACGAGCAGCCCGGCCCTCGAGAGCCACGTCGTAGCCGTGGATGGCGACGCCGAAGGCGCAGCGCGGGTCGCGCTCGACGTTGCGGATCTTGCGCGACTGCGGACTGCCGCAGAAGTAGTAGCGGCCGTCGGCCCAGAAGGCGCCGACGGCGGTCATGTGGGGCCGGCCGTCGGCGTCGATGGTCGACAACCAGAAGGTGTGGTGGCCGGGTCCACCGGAGCCGGGTTCCTGGGTCAGATTGGTCTCGAGCGTCCGACGGACATCCGCCCAGTCGAGAGCGGCGAGGTCGTAGAGGTCGGCCAGGTTCTTCGCTCTGGGTTTGGGAGTAGCCATGTGAGTTCCGACGGTCAACGGCGGCTGAACTCATCGATCCGCACTGAGCGGGTCAAACGCAGGTCCTGGCGGCGGACCTTCTGCGCATCGACTGGCGGACCCGGCGGCATGCGCGGTCGCTCGGCGGGGCGGGTCCGCGTCAGTCTGCGGTGGCGGCACCAGCGGCGGGCTTGATGTGAGCGAACATGCTGCGGCCGTTCCAAGTCGGGAAGCCACGTACGAGCCACGAGGGACCGTCGAGCTGGATCCGGGAGTCGCGGGTTGCCTCCGCCCAAGAGAGTTGGCCGGCGTGCCACTTCACGAACGCTTCAGCGTCGGCGGTGACGTAGAGGTCTTCGTCCAGTCCGGTATATGTCTTGCAGATCTCGGCCTCGCCGTGCTCGAGGAGCAACCAGTACCGCTCGTGGGGCCGGAAGCCGGTGAAATCCAACCGGATGACCACGCGCTGGTCCGGAAGTCGGTCCCGTCGGAGCGCGTTGCACATCGACCACAGCGCCACGAACGGATCAAGGTCCTCCGGGGCGATCTCGAGCCACCGAGCTCCCCACTCGCCGAGGGTCTGGCAGACCTTGAACAGATCGTGGCCCGAGCTCGTGAGCTGGTAGCGGTGACCGCGCCCCTGAGCCTTCGGTACCGACTCGACGATGCCGAGGCGTTCGAGCTGCTTGAGCCGCTGCGTGAGGAGCGTGCGGGAGAGTCCGGGCGCGCCCGCGAGGATCTCGCCGAAGGTTTCACACCCCAGATGTACGTTGCGGATGATCAACGGCGTCCAACGCTCAGCGAAGATCTCCGCGCCACGGGCGATCGGGCAGTACTGCCCGTAGGTCCTCATGAGCACAGTGTCACGCATCTGTCGACCGCCGTGAAGTCCAGATTCCTTACTTCGAAGTCCAGATCGCTGACTTCTCCTCGGTCCGCCCCGATGTTGCGATGAGCCCATCGACCAGAGGAGGCACGATGACAGCACCAACCACGATGCAGATCCCCGGGTTCCGGGGCGACGTGATGGCCCCCGACCACAATGGCTATCACGACGCACGCGCCGTCTGGAACGGCACCGTCGATCGGCGCCCCCGACTGATCGCCCGCTGCAGCGGCACCGCCGATGTCGCCGCAGCGGTGCGCTTCGCCCGCGACCGCGACCTCGAGATCGCCGTACGAGGCGGGGGCCACAACGTGGCCGGAACTGCCCTGTGCGACGGAGGAATCGTGATCGACCTCTCGGCGATGCGCGCCGTCATCGTCGATCCTGTCGAGCGCACGGCCCGTGTCCAGGGCGGCGCCCTGTGGGGCGACGTTGACCACGAGACGCAGGAGCACGGTCTGGCCACTACGGGCGGCATCGTGGGCCACACCGGCGTCGGCGGCCTCAGCTTGGGCGGCGGTATCGGCTGGCTCATGCGCAAGCACGGGCTCACCGTCGACAACCTCGTGGAGGCGGAGGTGATCACCGCCGAGGGCGACATCATCCTGTCATCGGCCAACGATCACGCCGACCTGTTCTGGGCCCTGCGGGGCGGCGGGGGGAACTTCGGCGTCGTCGCCTCGTTCCGGTTCACGTTGCACCCCGTCGGCCCCACCGTCATGGCCGGACCGGTGTTCTGGGCGGCCGAGGACACCACCGACGTCCTGCGCTTCTACCGTGATTTCGTCACCGATGCACCTGACGAGCTCGGCAACGTCATTCGGCTCGGCACCATCCCGCCGCTGCCAGTTTTCAGCGAGGAACTGCACTTCCGGCCGGCCATCGCCGTCGCCAGCTGCTACGCCGGTCCCGTCGAGGACGGTGAGCGCGCCGTCCGTGCGCTCCGCGAGTTCGGGACGCCGCTCGTGGACCTGGTCGGCCCCACCCTCTACGTCGACCACCAGAGCGCAATCGACGACACCGTCCCCCACGGCTGGCACTACTACTGGAAGGCCACGAACCTCACCTGCTTATCCAACGAGGTCATTGACATCATCGCCGAGCACGCCTACAACGCAACATCGCCAAGGT
>JBKOXV010000309.1:0-9201 GCA_046725105.1 bacterium
CCTTCGACCAGGTCGTGCGGTCGCTCCTGGGCCGGGGCGAACGGACCGACCGGGGCGCCCGGCCGGCGCCGTCCGCGCCTCCGCCCACGCCCGCTCCGCCGCCCCGGCCGGCTCCGCCGTCGCCCTCCTCGCCTCGGCTCGGGCCGTGGATCCAGTACGACGAACCGTCGTTCACGATCGACGTGCTGCCTGTCGACGCCTTCCACGCCCTGGCCACGACGGCCGCTCGCCTCGGCGAGGTGCTGGCCGAAGACCCGCCCTACGTGCTCGAGGTGGTGCTGGCCGAACCGTGGGCGTGCTGGTGCCGGCTGGAGCTGCTGCCCGAAGCCGGTGGGACGACGGTGATGATGGTGGTGGCCGGGCTCGGCCACCGCCGCCCGCCCGCGGTCGAGGACGTGCGCGACCTGTGGATCGACTCGCTCAACCGCCCGGGGGCGTGACCACGAGCTTGCCCCACGACCCCCGGTTGGCCAGCGCGGCGATGGCTCGGGGCGCCTCGTCGAACGGCACCAACCGCTGGACGAGCGGGGCGATCTTGCCCTCGGCGTGAAGTCGCATGAGCTCGTCGTGGCCGCGCCGCACGAGGGCGGGGTCGTAGCGGTTGTAGGCGCCCCAGTGCACGCCGACGACGGCGTAGTTCTTCAGGAGGATGTGGTTGGCGGGCGCCTCCGGGATGCGCCCGCTCGTGAAGCCGATGACGAGCAGGCGGCCCTCCCACGCCACCACCTTGCGCGACCGGTCGAAGACGTCGCCGCCGACCGGGTCGTAGACGACGTCCGCGCCCCGCCCGTCCGTGAGCTCCTTCACCACGTCGACGAAGTCCTCGGTGGCGTAGTCGATGACATGATGGGCGCCGAGCTTCCGGCACACCTCGACCTTCTCCGGTCCCCCGGCGGTGGCGATCACCATGGCCCCGGCGGCCAGGCCGAGCTGGATGGCGGCCGACCCGACGCCTCCGGCGCCGGCGTGCACGAGGAGCGTCTCACCCGGCTGGAGGTTGGCCCGGTGGAACAGCCCGACCCAGCCCGTCTGGTACGTGATGATGAGGGCGGCGGCGGCAACGTCGTCGAGCGTGTCCGGCACCGGGAACGTCTGGGCGGCGAGGGCCAGCGTCTGCTCGGACAGCCCTCCCCACGGGCGCAGCGGCATGGCCGCCACCCGCTGACCCACGGCGATCTCGCTCAGTCCGTCGCCGACGGCGCGTACCCTTCCGCCCACCTCGAGACCGGGAGAGAACGGGAGGGCCGGACGCTCCTGGTATTGGCCCCGACACAACAAGGCGTCAGGAAAGTTGAGGGCGGCGGCGGCCACGTCGATCAGCACCTCGCCCGGGCCGGGCTCCGGGCCGGGCACGTCGTCGAGCGCCAGCACGTCGGTCGGTTCGCCGAGCTCGTGCAGGCGCCACGTCCGCATGCCGGCTGACCCTATTGCGGATGCGACGCCCGCGGCGCCGCCGCCTTCCGCAGACGCTCGTTCACCGCCGCGCCCATCCCGACGTCGGCCGGCGGGACGACGACCAGCACATCGAGGGCCCGGGCGTCAGCCTCACGCAGCCAGCCGTACAGGTGGCGGGCGTAGTCCTCGGCCGACACGTCGGGGGCGAGCACATCGACGGCGCGGCCCGACCGGCGCACCTCCTCGGCACGAGCATCGGCCTCGGCCCCGTCGGCCGCCAACACCACCGCGGCGCGGGGCGCATAGTGCGAGTCGAGCATGCCCGGGGCACGGCGCTCACCCGTGTCGACGTCGGTCACCGGACCCCCCATCAGGTTCCGGACGGCGTCGGTTGTAACCAGGCCGTGGCGCAGGATCGACGGCGGATCGGTGGTGCAGTCGACGATGGTCGACTCGACGCCGACCGTGCACGGGCCGCCGTCCACGACGAGGTCGACGTCGGCACCGAGGTCGGCCCGGACGTGGGCGGCGGTCGTGGGGCTCACCCGCCCGAACCGGTTGGCCGACGGCGCCGCGATGCCGCTCCCGAAGGCATCGAGCAGCTCGAGGGCGGCGGCGTGGGCGGGCACGCGCAGCCCGACCGTCGCTCGGCCCCCGGTGACGACGTCCGGGACGCGGGGATGACGACGCAGGAGCACCGTCAGCGGTCCGGGCCACATGGAGCGGACGAGAGCGCGGGCGGGGTCGGGCACATCGACGGCCCAGTCGTCGAGCCACTCCTCGCCGCCGAGGTGGACGATGAGCGGATGACCCCGGGGTCGACCCTTCACGGCGAAGATGCGCGCCACTGCCGCTTCATTGGTGGCGTCGGCACCGAGGCCGTAGACCGTCTCGGTGGGGAAGGCCACCACGCCACCCCGCCGGAGGACCCGCACGGCCGTGTCGATCAGGCCGGCTTCTGGCAGGAAGTGCGTCCAGGAACTCGAGGGCGGCGTCGATGAAGGCGAACGACTCCGGCGTGGCGAAGTGGTCGGTGTTCTTCAGGACGACGAGGCGGGCGTCGGGGAGCGCCTCCGCGAGCGGGTCGCCGGGCCCGGCGAAGTCGCGGTCGCCGATGGCGACGAGGACGGGCACCTTGACGTTGGCGAGCCGCTCCGCCGTCAGCGGGGTGGCCTGGCGCCGCAGGCACGCGGCCAGGGCGGCCCGGTCGTTGCCGGGTTGGGTGGCGTACTGGGCGAACAGCCGGCCCACGTTGTCGTCACCGGAGCCTTCGCCCTCGACGGCGGCAAGGATGGCGGCGTGCCGATCGGGGTCGTCACGGAACACGTTGTCGCCCACGCCACCGACCACGAGCCGCCCGAAGCGCGACGGCTCCCGCGCTGCCAGCTCCAGCAGCGTCATCGCCCCCAGCGAGAAGCCCACGGCGTCCACCGGTCCGTCGGCAGAATCGGCAGAAATCGCATCGACGATGCGGACCGTGAGATCGGCGTAGTCGGCGGGATCGTGGGGCTTGGGAGCGGTGCCGTGACCGAGCAGGTCGATGCCGATGACCCGGCGCCCGGCGTCCTGGAGGAGCGCCTCCCATCCCGGCTGCTGCCAGGTGGCGGCGAAGGACCCACCCCACCCGTGGACCAGGACAACCGGCTCGTCGCGCACGGAGCGAAAGCTAGTGGGCGGCCGCCGGTAGCCTGGTGCGGCTCTCTGGATTCCCGATGCGCTTTGTCACCGACACCCCGCCCCCGTTCGAGCTGACGTACAACGACGTCTTCATGGTGCCGAGCCTCTCGGACGTTTCGTCGCGCCTCGACGTCGACCTCACCACTCCGGACGGGATCGGCACCACCGTGCCCATCGTCGTTGCCAACATGACGGCCGTCGCCGGCCGGCGGATGGCTGAGACCGTGGCCCGCCGCGGCGGCGTGGCCGTCCTGCCCCAGGACGTGCCCACCGACGTGCTCGAGGACGTCGTGGCCTATATCAAGACCCGCCACCCGGTCTACGAGACGCCCATCACCCTCGGGCCGAACGACACGATCGCCGAGGCGCTGGCCTTGATCCACAAGCGGGCCCACGGCGTCGTGGTCGTGGTGGGCGACGGCGACGCGCCGCTCGGCATCTTCACCGAGACCGACGCCGGTGGATATGACCGCTTCACCCAACTCCAGCACGTGATGTCGACCGACGTGCTGTGCGTGGACGACGGCGCGGCGCCGGAGGATGTCTTCGGACGCCTCGAGTCGGCGCGGTACACGGCCGCGCCAGTCGTGTCGAACGGGCGCCTCGTCGGCGTCATGACTCGCAAGGGAGCGCTGCGCTCGACGCTGTACCGACCGGCGGTCGACGAGCACGATCGGCTGATGGTGGCCGTCGCCATCGGCATCAACGGCGAGCCTGGGGCGAAAGCGGAAGCGGCCTTGGGCGCCGGCGCCGACGTGCTCGTCGTCGACACCGCCCATGGCCACCAGGCCAAGACGCTCCAGGCCGTGTCGCACGTGCGGAAGGTCGCCGGCCACGCCACCATCGTGGCCGGCAACGTCGTCACCGCCGACGGTGTGGCGGATCTGGTCGATGTCGGTGCCGACATCGTCAAGGTCGGTGTCGGGCCGGGCGCCATGTGCACCACGCGCATGATGACGGGTGTCGGGCGCCCGCAGTTCTCGGCCGTGCTCGAATGCGCCGACGCCGCCCGCCGGCTCGGCAAGCACGTATGGGCCGACGGTGGGGTGCGGCACCCGCGCGACGTCGCCCTGGCGCTCGCCGCCGGTGCATCGAGCGTCATGTTCGGCACCTGGTTGGCGGGCACCTACGAGAGCGCCGCCGACCCCATGCGCGACGCCGACGGCCGGCTCTACAAGGAGAGCTTCGGCATGGCGTCGCACCGCGCCGTCAAGAACCGCACGCGCCACGAGCCGAGCTTCGAGCGGGCTCGCAAGGAGCTCTTCGACGAGGGCATCAGCTCGTCGCGCATGTATATCGACCCCGACCGGCCCGGCGTCGAGGACATCATCGACCAGATCGTGGCCGGCGTGCGCAGCGCCTGCACCTACGCCGGTGCCCGCACCATCGAGGAGTTCCGCCAGCGCGCCGTCGTCGGCGTGCAGAGCCAGTCCGGCTACGTCGAAGGGCTGCCGCTCGGCACCAACTGGTAGCCGACATGGACATACCGGATCACGCGGATATCAGCCGTCCGGAAGCTGGCCAGCCGGGTGCTCCAGCAGTCGATGACGGTGCGGCCCGGCGCCGTGCGGAAGAACGTCGTGAGCGGTCCCTCCTGCTGGTAGGCGTCGGCGTCGTCGATCACCTCGGACGAGTCGTCGGTGAGTTGCACCAGGTACGCCATGTGTTCAGGGTACGGAGCGCGGGCTGTGGGGAGGAAGAGGTACAACGCTGTGGATTGACCGTGGACAACTAAGGTCGCCGTTCGCTGATGCCCTTGATCGCCGCCTTCGACTTCGATGGCACGTTGACGCGCCGGGACTGCATGGTCCCGTTCCTGCGCCGGGTGGCCGGCTCGGGTGCCCTCGTGCGCGCCGTGGCCGCCGAGTCCGGCGCGCTGGCCCGGCGCGACCGTGACGCGTTGAAGGCCGGCGTCGTGCGGCGCCTGCTGGCGGGCCGGTCGCTCGCCGATCTCACCGACGAAGGGGCCCGTTTCGCCAGCGAGATCGTGGCGGGCCGGCTGCGCCCCGACACCGTCACCATCCTGCGCCGGCACCAGGACGCCGGTGACCGCACCGTGCTGGTGTCGGCCTCGTTGAGGCCCTATCTCGACCCCGTCGCCACCGCCCTCGGCATCGATCACGTGATCTGCACCGAGCTCGAGGCCCGCGACGGCGTCCTCACCGGCGAGCTGGTCGACGGCAACTGCCGCGGCCCGGCCAAGGCGACGCGGCTGCAGGCCTGGCTGGGCGACACGTCCGTCGAGGTGTGGGCCTACGGCGACTCGTCCGGTGACGACGAGCTGCTCGCCCTGGCCGCCCACGGGGTGCGCGTCTGATGGCCATCGCCCCGGAGCGGCGCGAGGTCACCCTCGCCGGCGAGCTTCTGCGCGAGGCCCGGCCCAGACAGTGGATCAAGAACCTCCTGGTGTTCGCGGCGCCCGGCGCCGCCGGCGTGCTCGACAACGGCTCGGCGCTGTGGCGCACCATCGTCGCCTTCGTGGCGCTGTGCCTGGCCGCCAGCGGCACCTACTTCCTCAACGACGTCGCCGATCTCGAGGCCGATCGCCACCACCCCGTCAAGCGCACCCGTCCCGTGGCGGCCGGTACCGTGCCCGTGCCGCTGGCCACCGTCGTCGGCGTCGGCCTCCTCGTCGCCTCCCTCGTAGCGGCGGCCGTCACCACCCGCTGGCAGCTCGTCGTGGTGGTGGCCGTCTACATCGCCCTCACCCTCGCCTACAGCGCGTGGCTGAAGCACATCGCCGTCGTCGACATCGTGACCGTCGCCGCCGGGTTCGTCCTGCGTGCCATTGCCGGCGCCGTCGCCGTCGACGTACCGATGTCGAACTGGTTCCTCATCTGCATCTCGTCCGGCTCGCTCTTCATCGTCACCGGCAAGCGCTACGCCGAGCTCCTCGAGTTCGGCGACGACGCCGGCACCCTGCGCCCCAGCCTCGAGGCCTACAGCGTCACGTATCTGCGTTTCGTACTGGGTGTCGCCGCCTCGGTGACGCTGCTGTCGTACTGCCTGTGGGCCTTCGAGAAGGCCCGAGTGGCCGACACCACGTGGCCCATGTACCAGCTGTCGATCGTCCCGATGGCCACCGCCCTCCTGCGCTACGGCCTCGTGCTCGAGCGGGGTCACGGTGGCGCGCCCGAGGAGGTCTTCCTGTCCGACCGGCCCCTCCAGGCCCTGGCGGTCATCTGGCTCGCCACGTTCACCCTCGGCGTCTACCTTGCCTGACGATCGCCGCCTCCTCTGCGGATGGGGTCGCACCTCGCCCACGGCGGCGCGGGTCGTGGCCGTCCGCGACGAGGCCGACGTGAAAGGCGCCCTGGCCGAGGCGCCGCGGCGTGGTGTGATCGCACGCGGTCTCGGCCGTTCGTACGGCGACGCCGCCCAGAATGCTGGTGGCCTCGTGATCGACATGACCGGGGCCGCGTCGCTCGTGGTCGTCGACCCGTCGACTGGCCTCGTCACGGCGACCGGTGGCACCAGTCTCGACGCCGTCTTGCGAGAGATCGTGCCGCGCGGCTGGTTCGTGCCCGTCACCCCCGGCACGCGCCATGTCACCATCGGGGGAGCGGTGGCGGCCGACATCCACGGCAAGAACCACCATGTCGACGGGTCGTGGATGGACCACGTCACCTCGCTCACCCTGGCCCTGCCCGGAGGCGAGACCCGTGTCGTTTCCCCCGTCCAGGATCCCGCCGTGTTCTGGGCCACGGCGGGCGGCATGGGCCTGACCGGAGTCGTGACGTCGTGCACGTTCCGGGCCATCCCGGTCGAGACGAGCCGCATGATGGTCGACACGACCCGGCTGCCCGATCTCGACGCCGTGCTGGCGGCCATGGCCGAGACCGACCAGCGGTATCGGTACACGGTGGCATGGATGGATGTCGTGGCGGCGGGCCGCGCGCTCGGTCGAAGCGTGCTCACCGCCGGCGACCACGCTCCACTCGCCGCCCTGGCGGCGGGGGGCGGCTCGACGGAGGCGGCTCTTGCCTTCGATCCCCGGCCCCGGCTGGGCCCGCCGCCGATCGTGCCCGGTCGGCTCGTGAACGGCGCGTCGATCCGGGCCTTCAACGAGCTCTGGTTCCGCAAGGCGCCGGCCCGCCGGCGCGACGAGTTGCAGTCGATCACCGCGTTCTTCCATCCCCTCGACATGGTGCGGGATTGGAACCGCCTGTACGGGCGGCGGGGGTTCGTGCAGTGGCAGTTCGTGGTGCCCGACGCCGCCACCGACACGCTGCGGAACGTGATCGAACGTCTGAGCGCTGCGGGCGCGCCGTCGTTCGTCACCGTGTTGAAGCGGTTCGGGCCGGGGAACCCCGGACCCCTGTCGTTCCCTGCACCGGGCTGGACGCTCGCCGTCGACATCCCGGCCGCCACCCGTGGTCTGGCGGAGGTGCTCGACGGCCTCGACCGGATCGTCGTCGACGTCGGCGGCCGCGTGTACCTCGCCAAGGACAGCCGCGTCGCCCCCGAGCTGGTGGCGCCCATGTACCCGCGCCTGGCCGAGTGGCAGCAGGTGCAGGCCGCTCTCGACCCCGCCGGCGAACTGCAGTCCGACCTGGGCCGCCGCCTCGGCCTTCTCTCGGGCCGGGCCCGATGAGAGACGGCCTCGGCGACGTCCAGTCGGCCCTGGTGTTCGGCGCCACCAGCGAGATTGCCCAAGCGATCACCCGGCGCCTCGTCTCCCGTCGCTGCCGGCGTGTCGTGCTTGCCGCTCGGCGCCCCGACGACCTGACCGCCTTCACCGCCGAGCTCCGCACCCTGGGCGCCACGACCGTCGAGTTCATCGCCTTCGACGCCGACCGCACCGACGAGCACCCCGCCATCGTCGACGCCGCCTTCGACGCCGGCGACATCGACGTGGTGCTGTTGGCCTTCGGCGTGCTCGGCGACCAGGCCACCTTCGACGCCGACCCTTCCGCGGCTGTCGCCGCGGCGCGCACCAACTACGTCGGCTCGGTCTCGGTGGGCCTCACCGTGGCCGAGCGTCTGCGCCGCCAAGGCCACGGCACCCTCGTGGTGCTCTCGTCGGTGGCGGGGGAACGGGTCCGCAAGGCCAACTTCGTCTACGGCTCCACCAAGGCCGGCCTCGACGGATTCGCCCAGGGCCTCGGCGACGCCCTCGCCCCCTACGGCGCCCGCGTCCTCATCGTGCGCCCCGGCTTCGTCACCACCAAGATGACGGCCGGCATGAAGCCGGCGCCCATGTCCACCACCGCCGACGCCGTGGCCGATGCCGTCGTCTCCGCCCTCGCCGCCGGCAAGGAGATCGTCTGGGTGCCGGCGCCGCTGCGCCTCGCCTTCGCCGGCTTCCGCCACCTCCCGCGCTGGGCCTGGCGCCGCCTCCCCGCCTGACCACCAACCGGCTTGGGGCGTTGGGACGTGCCGGGACCACGGCCCTCGGCGGCTAGGCCGCATCGGCGTGGTCCTGTCGTCGTCGGTGTCTCGTGTCCTGGTGGTCGAGGGAGTGGTGGTGCCAGCAGAGCAGGGTGAGGCGGTCGAGGTCGGTGCGGCCGCCGTCTCGGGCCCAGTGGTCGACGTGATGGATTTCGCAGGCCAATGGGGGGGCGGGGCAGCCGGGTGAGGTGCAGTGTCGATCACGCTCGATGACGGCTCGGCACTGGGCCGGACTCGGCACTCGGGTTCGGCGCCCGACGTCGAGTGGCATGGATGCCGGATCGGTGATTATCCGAACGATGCCGGCGTCGCAGGCCAGCCGGCGGGCGACGTCACCTCGGACGTAGGCACCCGAATCGAGCCGGGCCGAGCCCCCGCTGTCGGCCGCCAGCGTGTCGATGTCGACGGTGACGACGACGGTGGGGCGACCCCCACGGGTGGCGGGGACGTCGGCGTGCTCGACGAAGTAGCGGCACGCCGCCACCACGCCCTTGGCCCGCCGCTGGGCCCACGGCAGGTCGCGAACTCCGAGCTGTTCGGCGGCGGCGTCCACGGCCACCTGCACCCATTCCAGGCCCTCGGTGTCGAGTTGGGCCTCGACCCGGCCGCCACCCGGCGTCGGCGTGATCAGGAGGAACTCCTCGACGGGCGTGGTTTCGGGCTGGTGCTCGATCTGCCATCGGTCGACGGTTCGAGCGAGCTGCTCGACCGACGACGTCTTGGCCGCCTCCACCAAGC
>JBKOXV010000217.1:0-7061 GCA_046725105.1 bacterium
TCCGGGCACGGTCGGCAAGCCGTGGGAAGGCACCGAGGTGCGCATCGCCGACGACCAGGGTAACGATTGCGCGCCAAACGTCGCCGGCCGCATCTACATGCGGTCGCGCCAGCCGATCTTCGAGTACCACAAGAGCGCGGAGAAGACGCACGCCAGTCGCATGGGCGATTGGATCACGGTCGGCGACATCGGCTACCTCGACGAGGACGGGTACCTGTTCCCGGTCGACCGCGAGTCGAACATGATCATCTCCGGCGGAGTGAACATCTATCCGGCCGAGACGGAGGCCGTGCTGCTCGAGCACGACGCTGTCGGCGACGTCGCCGTGTTCGGAGTGCCCAACGAGGAGTGGGGCGAGGAGGTGAAGGCGGTCGTCGAGCTGCGCGAGGGCATCCCCGCGTCGGCGGGGCTCGCCGACGACCTGATCGAGTTCTGCCAGAGCCGCATCGCCCACTACAAGTGCCCGCGCACTGTCGACTTCCGCGCCGATCTGCCGCGGGCCGCCAACGGGAAGCTCTACAAGCGGCTCATCCGCGAGGACTACTGGCAGGGGCGGGAGAGCCGCATCGTCTGAAACGACCGACTCTCTACGCGCTCTCTGTCCTCTTTGCCTTAGAGGTGCCTTGGGAGCCACCTGATAGAACATCGGATGGTGCCATCGAGCCGGCTCAAAGAGGGGAACTGCACCATGAGCGACGAGACCGAGGTCCACGGGTCTGACGGCGCAACCGAGCGCCCGGGCGACGACCAGCCGATCGAGGACATGGTCCTCTACGAGATGGTCGACGACCACGTCGTCAGGATCACGCTCAACCGCCCACACCGGAAGAACGCCATCAAGATGCCCGAGATGAACCGCGAGCTGACCCGCAAGGTCGAGCGGGCCGCCGACGACGACGCTGTCAAGTGCATCATTCTCGCCGCTGCCGGTACCGACTTCTGCGCCGGTGAGGACGTCTCCCGTGTGCCCGTGGAGAACTACGGGTTGAAAAAGGGCGAGAAGCTTCCGCAGTCGTATCGGATCCGCGGCATGTCGAAGCAGCAGTCGGTCGGGCCGAATCTCCTCAGGTGCGACAAGACGGTGATAGCGGCCGTGCAGGGCGGTGCCCTCGGGCTCGGATTCAACATCGCCCTGCAGTGCGATCTCATCGTCGCGGCCGACACCGCCAGGTTCGCGCGGAGGCAGACGCGCATCGGCTTCGCCGGCTTCGACATGCTGCTGCCCATCGTGCTGCTGAAGCTCGGCATTAACCGGGGTTACGAGGTGCTCATCACCGGTCGCACCGTGCCGGCCCAGGAGCTCAAGGACTGGGGCGTGGTCAGCAGCCTGGTGCCCGAAGATCGGCTCCAGGACGAAGCGCTCCGCTACGCGAAGGCGGTCGCCGCCCACTCCACCGACGGCCTGATGCTGGGTCGGCAGGCGAAGAAGATCTTCTGGGACATGATGGGTTACCCGCTCTGGAACGACTTCACGGCCGTCGCCCATCCGCTCTTCACGAACCTGGTGTGGCGCGACGACGAGGCCAATCTCCTGAAAGAGCGGGCCCGTCTCGGGAGCGCCCGCCAGGCGCTCGACGCGGTGAACAGCCGTTGGGAGGACCTGGGGTTCGAGTGAGCGTGGGAGTGGCCGGACTGCGCGACGTCCCCCTCGAGCGCTTCTTCCACCCGCGCGCCGTCGCCGTCATCGGCGCGTCGGGAAACCGCAAGACAGGCGCCAACCTGCTGTACCGGACCGTGAAGCGCGCCGTCGAGGGCGAGGGAGGCGTCGTGTACCCGGTCAACCCCCATCGTGACGACATCGACGGCGTAGCGTGCTTCCGCTCGATCGACGATGTGCCCGGTGAGCTCGACCTCGTCGTGATCGTGTCAGGCGACTCCGTCGACGCACTGGAGCAGGCCGTCCAGCGCCGGCCCTCGTTCGTGATGATGTTCGCGGCCGGTTTCGCCGAAGCCGGTGAGGACGGCGCCCGCGAGCAGGAGCGGATCCGCCGGCTGGTGCAGGAGAGCGGTGTGTTCCTCCTCGGGCCGAACACCACGCTGAACTCGTTCCTGCCGCGGCGCGACGAGCTCAGCGGCCCGAAGATCGCGCTGATCAGCCACAGCGGGCACCAGGGCCGGCACCTCTGGCAGGGACAGGACAGCGGGATCCCGCTTGGCTACTGGGCGCCGACCGGCAACGAGGTCGACCTGGAGTACGCCGACTTCGTGAAGTACTTTGCCGAACAACCCGAGATCGGCGCCATCGCCGGCTACATCGAGGGGTTCAAGGACGGCCGGACGGTCATCCGGGCGGCGGACCACGCACTGGCCTGCAACACGCCAATCGTGTTGGTCAAGGTCGGGCGGACGAATGCCGGCGAGAGCACGGCCATGTCCCACACGGCCCATCTTGCCGGGTCCGACGCGGTGGCCGACGCCGTGTTCCGCCAGTACGGCATCACCCGCGTCGACGCGCTCGACGAGCTCCTCCACACGACTGCCTTCCTCGCCCGCACGCCGCCACCCTCGGCACCGGGCGTGTGCATC
This sequence comes from bacterium, assembly GCA_046725105.1. GTDB lineage: Bacteria > Actinomycetota > Acidimicrobiia > Acidimicrobiales > Ilumatobacteraceae > DASXAI01. Next base: position 2,527 of record JBKOXV010000217.1, read on the forward strand.
TACTCGATCTCGGGCGGCACGCTGGCGCACCTCACCGATCTCATGGTGGCACGGGGCCTGCCTGTCCCCGACTTGGCCCCGGAGACGCAGGCGGCGTTGCGCCAATGGATCCCGGCGTACCTGCGCGTCTCGAACCCGGTCGACAGTGGAGGCGCCCCGAGCGGCGACGAGCGAGGCCCGAAGATCCTCGACGCCATCCTGGCCGACCCCAACGTAGGCATCGTGGTGGTCCCATTCGTGGCCAACGCCTATCACCTGAGCGACGCCATCGCGCGCGATGTGGTGGCCGCGGCGTCCCGCACGCAGAAGTCGATCTGCCTGATCTGGGGGTCGCCCACCGGCGACGAGCCTGTCTACCGCGACGTGCTCGTCCCGTCGGGTCTCCCGGTGTTCCGAACCTTCGGTCAGTGCCTGACGGCGTTATCGGCGTGGTTCACCCACCACGCCCTGCGGGTGCGCTATGTCTCGCCGTTCGCTGGCCCCCAGGTGCGCTCCGGGCCTGCGCCGGCCGAGCTGCCGCCCGGACGCACGTTGAGCGAGCGTGAGGCCAAGGCGGTGCTTGCCGCCTACGGCGTGCCCGTGCCCCGCGAGGAGCTGGCGACCAGCGAGGCCGACGCCGTCGCCGCAGCGAAACGAATCGGCTTCCCGGTGGTGATGAAGATCTCCTCGCCGGACGTCGAGCACAAGTCCGACCTCGGCCTCGTCGAGGTCGGCGTGGGTGACGCCGACGCGGTGGCGGCCGCGTACCGCCGCATCCTCGAGCAGGCCGCCGCCGTGCCGGGCGCTCTCATCGAGGGTGTGCTCGTGGCGGAGCTGGCGGAGGGCGGAGTGGAATGCGTCGTGGGCGTGACGCGCGACGAGGTGTTCGGGCCCGCGGTCATGTTCGGGCTCGGCGGCATCCTCGTCGAGGTGCTCCGCGACGTCACATTTCGCGTGCCGCCCTTCTCCGCGGATGAGGCACGCGTGATGGTCCGCGAGGTGAGGGGATACCCGCTGCTGCGGGGCGTGCGCGGCGCAGCGCCAGCCGACGAGGACGGGCTGGTGCGAGTGATCATGGCTGTGCAGCAAGTCGTCCTCGACCACGGCGAGACACTGGCTGAGCTCGACGTCAACCCGCTGCTCGTGCGACCCGACGGCGTCGTGGCGCTCGACGCCCTCCTCCGGACGAGCACGGTCAGAGCGAGCCGAGTCTGATGGTCACCGAGGAGGGCGGCATGGCTGCCACTTCAACGCTGGTCCGCTACGAAGAGCCAGCCGAGCTGCAGGCGCCGGCGGTCGTCTTGTTCTTGGTCGGCTAGGCGGGTAACACCCCCACGTGAGCTACGCGACCGCCCTGCGGGTGGGTGGGCGGTATGCGACAGCCCGGTAGGTCTTCGCGTCACCGGCCGCCGTCAGAATGCTCGCGACGACCTACGTTGTCTACGACTCGGGGTGGCGCAACGGCGAGCCGCGGCGAGAAGGTGGTGGTCATCCGCCAGCACGCGTACTTCTTCGACAGCTGAGATCCGACACCTTCGACTGGGAGGTCCCGTGCCTCGACCCAATGAGTTTCTGGGCCGCATCGCGCTCGTCACTGGCGGCGCCGGGGCCGCCATTGGCGGTGCCACCTGCCGCACGCTGGCCAGCCACGGAGCCGCCGTGGTGGTGCTCGACGAGCACCCTCGCCGGACGCAGGAGATGGTCAACGCCCTGCAGGAGGAGTACGGGGTCGCGGCCTATCCGGTGGTGGTCGACGTAGCCGACCGGGCCGGAGTGGACCGCGGCGTGGAGGAGGCCCAGGCGGCGCTCGGCCCCATCGACATCCTGGTCAACAACGCGGCGGTGAACGTGCAGGGGAGCATCTTCACCTACCGGCCCGAGGACTGGGACCGGGTGATCGACGTCGACCTCACCGCCTGCTGGTACCTCATCCGTGTGCTCGCCCCGCAGATGCGCGACCGCGGCCGGGGCAGCATCGTGAACGTCACCTCGGTGGCCGGTTACCTCGGTGGCAACGGCCGGGAGGGCCCATACGGCGCGGCCAAGGCGGCGTTGCACGACCTCACCCGGGCGGTGGCCATCGAGGGCGGCCCCTTCGGCATCCGCTGCAACGCGGTGGCGCCCGGCCTCATCCGCTCCAAATGGGTCGACAAGCAGGCCGAGCGGTACCGGCCCTTCGCCGACGCCACCCCGCTGCGCCGCCACGGGGAGCCCGAGGACGTGGCAAACACCATCGCCTTCCTCGTGTCCGACGAGTCCGCCCACATCACCGGCCAGGTAATCAACGTGAGCGGCGGGTGGTACCTCACGCCGTAGGTGGCGGCCCTCGATTGCCGCCGCCGGCCGGCGGTGCCACGATGCCCGGTAGATCCGGCACGGAGGAGCCTGCGTGACCGAGCACGAGTATCGGCTGTTCGACGCCGACAGCCACTATTACGAGACGCCGGACTGCTTCTCCCGCCACATGGAGAAGGCCCACGCCGACTTGGCCATCACCGCCTCGCAGCGGGCCGACGGGTCCTGGGACGTCCGGATCGGCGACCGGCCGTACAACTTCATGGACGTGAAGTTCGACAAGACCAATCCACCGGGGTCCATGTACGCCATCCTGCGCAACAAGGACAAGGCGACCGACGTCAGCTGGGGCGACTCCTACTCGAAGGAGAACATGCTCCCGGCGTTCCAGCGGCGCGACGCCCGCCTCGCTCTCATGGACGAGCAGGGCATCGACACGGCGCTTCTGCTCCCGACCTTCGGCGCCAGCGTCGAGCACTCGATGATCCACGACGTCGAGCAGACGTACGCCAACCTGCGCTCGTTCAACCGCTGGCTCGAGGAAGAATGGGGCTACGCCGACGACCGGATCATCGCCCCGCCGCTCATCTCGCTTCTCGACCGTGACCGGGCGGTGGCCGAGCTCGACCGGGTGATGGCCCTCGGGGCGCGGCTCGTCCACATCCGCCCCGGGCCGATCGGCAACGGCATGAACCCGGCCGACCCGTGGTACGACTCGGTCTGGGCCCGGCTGAACGAGGCCCGCATCCCGGTGGCCTTCCACATCAACGACAGCCGCTACGACGAGGTCTCGCTGGCCTGGGGCGAGGACCCCGACCCGCCGGTCCGGGAGATGTCGGCCTGGCAGTGGGCCTTCGTGCACGGGGACCGCCCGATCATGGAGACCCTGGGCGCCCTCATCTACGGCAACCTCTTCGGGCGCTTCCCGGAGCTGCGCGTCCTGTCGATCGAGAACGGCTCGGACTGGGTGCACTACCTGCTCACCCTGCTGGACAAGAAGAAGGGCATGGGCCGCTTCGGCAAATGGGTCGGGGGACGGCCGGCCGGGCGGCCGAGCGCGACCTTCCGCCAGCACTGCTTCGTCTCCCCCTACCCCGAGGACGACGTGGAGGCACTGGTCGAGCGCATCGGGGCCTCCCAGGTGCTCTTTGGCTCTGACTTCCCGCACCCGGAGGGTCTGGCTGACCCGTGGGACTTCACCCGCCTGATCGAGAACCGGGGTCCCGACGAGGTCCGGATGATCATGCGGGACAACGCCGCGCAGCTGCTGCCGGTCGCCTGACCGGTGACCCCGGACAATCCCTTCGCCCCCTGGCTGGAGCCGACGGCGGCCGACGGCCCGGTGTCTCTGCGGCCCTTGCTGGCCCGGGCGGTCGCCGTGCGTCCCGACCACCCCGCGCTCGTGGGCGCTTCGGGACGCCGCAGCTACACCGAGCTCGACGCCGACAGTGCAGCGGTCGCTTCGACCCTGGCCGCCCTCGGGGTCAGGCCCGGCGACCGGGTGGCCGTCAGCCTCCCCAACGACCTGGCCGTCGTGACCGCCCTCCTCGGCATCTGGCGCCTCGGCGCGGTCTACGTCGGCGTGCACCGCGCCCTCGGGCCGCCTGAGAAGGCGTTCTTCCTCGACGACAGCGGTGCGAGCGTGCTCCTCGGCGACCCGGACGTGGTGGCCGAGGTGGGCAGAGAACGGGCCGACCGGACGGCCCTGCAGCACCTCGTGCGGGTGGACCCCGGCGGTGCTGAGGACGAGTGGGGGGCGCTCCTCGCCGACCACGGCGACCGGTCGGCGGACGCCGACGTCGACGTCGACCCGCTGGCACTGGCGGCCATCGCCTACACCAGCGGCACCACCGGTCGGCCCAAGGGCGTCATGCACAGCCAGCACAACGCCCTCCTGCCCGGCGTCGTGTTCGTTACCCGGGCCAGCTTCGGCCCCGACGAGCCCATCGCCGTCGTCCACGCGCTCACGATCCTCAACCTCATGGTGCTCAACCCGCTGACCACGCTGGCCGCCACCAGCACCTGCGTGCTGTGCGACCGCCACGACGCCCGCTCCATCGCCAACCGGATCCGCGACGAGAAGGTGGCCTGCATCAGCTGCGTGCCCACGATCTTCTACGAACTACTGACCGACCCCGGGATCGACCCCTCGGACCTGGCCACCCTCACCAAGCCGCGGACCGGCGGGTCGGCCATGTCCGAGGACCTCAAACGCCTGTTCACCGAGCGCTTCGGGGTCCGGCCCGCCACCAGCTATGCCC
>JBKOXV010000085.1:0-12319 GCA_046725105.1 bacterium
CTTCCAGACCGAGGAGGGCAACGCCACCGCCGTCCGTCCCTACGACGACGACGAGATCCTCATCAACCTGTCGGTGTGGGAGTCGATCGAAGCCCTCGACGCCTTCGTCTACCGCTCCCAGCACACCGCCTACCTCCGGCGTCGGCGGGAGTGGTTCAGCCGCATGGAGGACGCCATGCTGGCGCTCTGGTGGGTGCCGGCGGGCCACCTCCCCTCGGTCGAAGAGGCCGTCGCCCGCCTCGAGCACCTGCGGGCCCACGGGCCCACCGACCAGGCGTTCACCTTTCGGCAGCGGTTCCCGGCCGCGCCTACCGTGGACGGGGAGTGTTCACCGGAATCGTCGAAGAGCTCGGTCACTTCGTAGGTCGCGACGGCGATCGCCACCGCTTCGCCGCGTCCAAGGTGCTGGACGGCGCCGCCCTCGGCGACTCCATCGCCGTCAACGGCACGTGTCTGACCCTGGTCGACCAGGGTGACGGGTGGTGGGTGGCCGACGTCAGCAACGAGACGGCGGCGCGGACCAATATCGGCGCCCTCGCCGCCGGCGATCCGGTAAACCTGGAGCGACCGGTGCGCATGGCGGATCGCCTCGGCGGCCATCAGGTGCTCGGCCACGTCGACGCCGTCGGGGAGATCGTGACCCCCGCGCCGGACCTGCGCGTCCGCATTCCCGCTTCGTTGATGCGCTACTGCGTCGAGAAGGGCTCGATCGCCGTCGACGGCATCAGCCTGACGATCTTCGATCTCGACGACGACAGCTTCGCCGTCGCCGTGATCCCCCACACCGCCGCCGTCACGACGCTCGGCTCGAAGGGCTCCGGCGCGCCCGTGAACATCGAGGTCGACGTGATGGCCAAGCACGTCGAGAAGCTGCTGGGCGCCTATCTCCCGTCGACAAACGCATGACCCTCATCGAAGAAGAACTGGTTGCGGGAGCAACAACTCGGCCCACGCCCCGGCGCTCCGGCCAGGTCCTGCGGGCGATCGTGCCCCCGGTGGTCGGTGTCGTCGGGTTCCTCCTGCTCTGGCAGCTGCTCGTCACCGTCCTCGACATCCCGCAGTTCGAGCTGCCGTCGCCGTCGGACATTCTGCGCCACATCGCCAGCGACCCCAGGTTCTATATCGACAACGCCCGCGTCACGATGTGGGAGGCCTTCCTCGGGTTCTGGCTCGGCCTGGCCTTCGCCCTCGTGATCGCCACCGTGATGGCCCACTCCCGGTTCGCCGAGCAGGCCATCACCCCGCTCGCCGTGCTGATCCAGGTGACGCCGCTGATCGCCTACGCGCCGGCCCTGGTGATCTGGCTCGGGTTCGGCCTGAAGCCGATCCTCGTGGGCACGGCGCTCGTCTGCTTCGTGCCGTTCCTCTTCAATGCCGTGGTCGGCTTCCGGTCGGTCGACCCAGCCGCCCACGAGTTGCTCCGGTCGGTCGACGCCTCTCGGCGGGAGGTGTTCTTCCGTCTGCGCGTGCCGCACGCCCTGCCGTTCCTCTTCTCGGCCGCCCGCATCGCCGTCGGGTTGGCCCTCATCGGCGCCGTGCTGACCGAGTTCTTCGCCGGCGTGTCGAGCGGGCTCGGCTGGGCCATCAAGGTGGCCCAGTCGCGCAACCTGGCCCTGCAGCTCTGGGGATCGATCTTCGTGCTCGCCTTCCTCGGGGCGGCGGCCACGATCCTGATCGGCGCGCTGGAACGAGTCGTGTTGCGCTGGCACGCTTCACAGGACCCCACCGCCTAGAGGGCAAGCCGACGGAGGCCGTCATGATCCGCACCACCCGCCGCACCACCTCCGTCCTCACCGCCGCGGTGATGGCCGCCCTCGCCCTCGCCGCGTGCGGCAGCGACAACTCGTTGTTGTCGCCGGCGAACAGCGCCCAGGCGCCGAGCACGACGGCGGCGTCGTCCGGCTCGTCGACGTCGGCAGGCGCGGCCGCGACCACCACTACGGATCCTGGGATCAGCGCCTCGGGCATCTCCAAGGAACGCTGCGACAAGAACAAGGCGGCCGGCTCGATCACCTACCTGACGAGCTTCGACTTCGCGGCGGCGGCGTCGATCCTCGACGTCGTGGTGGCCAAGGACCGGGGCTACTTCGACGACGTGTGCCTCAACGTCACGCTCAAGCCGGGTTTCTCCACGTCGAACTACGCCCTCGTGGCCGCCGGCCAGGCCCAGCTCAGCTCGGCGGGCGCCTACACCGAACTCCTGAACTTCTCCAAGGGTGGCGCTCAGTTCGTGGCCGTCGCCGACTACGGCAAGACGCCCGTCGAGGCGCTGCTGGTGCGCGACGACGGCAAGATCCGCACGCTCCAGGACCTGAAGGGCAAGACCATCGGGGTGAAGGGCGACATCCCACCGTCCATCGTCGCCATGCTGGCCCAGGCCGGGCTGAAGCGGGGCGTCGACTACAAGGAGGTGCTCGTCGACGGATTCGATCCGGTGGCGCACCTCCAGACGAGCATCGACGCGCTGCCCGTGTACAAGTCGAACGAGCCGGGCCAGCTCGACCGGGCCGACGTGAAGTACAAGCTCTTCGACCCGACCGACTACGGCGTGCCGGGCTCGTTCGGGATCATCTACACGACGCCCGACTTCCTCTCCAAGCACCCGACGGCGGTGCAGGACTTCGTACGGGCCGCCTTCAAGGGCTACTCCGACGCCGTGCGAGATCCGGCCGGCGCCGTCAGCATCTCGATCAAGGAGATCAACGCCGCCGGCAACCAGAACTACCTCACCCAGGACGGCGAGACGTACCGGTGGCAGCAGGAGTCGGCGATCGTGGGCCGCGGCTCGCCCGCCGATGGCACCGTCGGGCTCATCGACCCGGGCCGCTTCCAGAACGAGGTCGACTCGTACGCCGAGGCCGGGGTGTTCAGCGCCGGCACACCCAAGACGGACGGCACCTACGACCCCTCGGTGGCGACGGGGTTGTACCAGAACAACACGCTCGTCTGGCCGGCGTCGTAAGGTCGGCTCCCATGGGGAGACTCGACGGCAAGATCGCGATCGTTTCGGGTGGCGCACGGGGCATGGGCGCGTCCCACTGCCGCACGATGGTGGCCGAGGGGGCCCGGGTCGTCATCGCTGATGTGCTGGAGGAAGAAGGCGCGGCGTTGGCCAAGGAGCTGGGGGACGCCGCCGTCTTTCTCCCGCTCGATGTGACGGACGAGTCGGCGTGGGCGGCCGTCGTCTCCGACACGGTCGACCGCTTCGGCGCACCGTCGGTGCTGGTCAACAACGCCGGCATCGTGCGCATCGGTCTGATCCCCGACACGACGAAGGAGGACTTCGAGGCGGTGCTGGCCGTCAATCTCGTGGGCGTGTGGCTCGGGATGCGAGCCGTGGCGCCGGCCATGATGGCGGCGGACGGTGGCTCGATCATCAACATCTCGTCGACGGCCGGGCTGGCCGGCTATCCCGGGATCTCGGCCTACGTTGCGTCGAAGTGGGGGGTGCGTGGCATCACGAAGTCGGCCGCCCTCGAGTTCGGCACGCGGGGGGTACGGGTCAACTCGGTTCACCCCGGCGCCATCGAGACACCGATGGTGGCGGCCGCCCACGTCAGCAACGCCATGTGGGCGAGCCAGCCGATCCCGCGCATCGGTCAGCCCGCCGAGGTGTCGGCGCTCGTCGTCTTCCTCGCCTCGGACGAGTCGAGCTACTGCACCGGCCACGAGTTCGTGATCGACGGCGGCAACGTCGTCGGTCAGGCCGTGCCGCCGGTGCGGCTGTAGCCGCGCCGCCGTCCTCGGCCGGCCCACCAGCCAAGGGTGGCGGCGCCGCCGACCGCGACGACGCCAACGACGACGAGCCACGTGACGCTGCCGTCGTCTGCATCGGTGCCCGGCCGTAGCCGGACGGCCGTGCTCGCGGTGAGCCCCGTGGCGGCGAGCGACGGCGTGCCACCGCTGGCGGCGACGGCCAGGTCTCCGGTGATGCGGGCCGCCGGCGCGTCGATACGTACGTACGTGAGCCAACTGGAGTCGGGCACCCAGTCCATGCCGCTGTCGGAGCGGAGGTCGGCGAGCAGGCGGGGCGAGGCTGGCTCGCTGACGACGATCTGCGGGCCAGGTGTCGACAGGATGGACGGCTCGCGGTCGGTGAGCAGGAACACGTCCGCCAGGACCAGGTCCTCGGGCTCCTTGGCGGTGCCGAGAATGCGCAGCGGCACCCACGGGTTCTCCACCGGGATGGTGAGATGGATCGGGATGCCGTCGCCGCCGTTCAAGCCGCGGGCCTTGGCGGCCTCGGCGTCGAAGCGGGCCACCATGAAGTACGGCGAGCGCTGGGCGTAGAAGTCGATGGCCGGCACGGTGTCGCCTGGGAGGGCGAAGCCGTTCTCGTTGGCCCAAGCCACCACGTCGGCCGCACCGCCCTTCAGCACGGCCAGGTCGAGGGCGTCGATCTGGGTGCGTTCGAGGACGGTGACGCCGCTCGCCGCCGCGCCGGCGGCGACCGTGGCCGCTGCGGCTTCGGCGCGCGGCTGCACCTCCCGCACCAGCCGTTGCAGCGTCCAGTCGCCGCCCCGCTCCAACTTCGTCGGCGCCCCGGGCAGCGGGATGATCGACCCGAACGCACCGGGCGACCCGGCGAACTGGAAGCTGGTGACGTAGTGCTCGACACCGTCGTGGTAGGCGGCCAGCGTGGACGTGCGCAGCAGGTTGACGGCACCGTTGGGCGCCACCAGGAACCCGCACGCCGCCGCCGGCCCGATCCCCACCGCCGTCGCCGCCAGCCCGACCGTGACCCCGCTGATCCAACGTCGCATGCCGAATCTCCCCGTTCGTTGAACGACGGGTCGGACGTCGGCGGAAGGCGATCAGTTCCCGGCGAGTCGCGTGCGCGGCCCGACGTGGGCGACGCGGCTCGGGACCGGGTGGGCCACGATGTCCGCCAGGAGGGCGCTGGCGGCGATGAGGGCGTCGATGTCGATGCCGGTCGCGATGCCGAGGTCGTCGAGCATCGCCACCAGGTCCTCGGTGGCGACGTTGCCGGCGGCGCCGGCCGCGAACGGGGAGCCGCCGAGGCCACCGACCGAGCAGTCGAACCTGCTGACGCCGGCCAGGAGGCCGGCATAGGCGTTGACGAGCCCGGTGCCGCGGGTCTCGTGCAGGTGCAGACCGACGTCGGGGCCGGTCTCGGCCAGCACCTCGTCGATCCGTCGGGGGGTGGCCATGCCGGTGGTGTCGGCCAGGCCCAGCGTGGTGGCGCCGGTGTCGATCAGGCGGCCGGCGAGGGCAGCGATCTCGGGCGGAGGAATGTCACCCTCGTACGGCGAGCCGAAGGCGCACGACAGCACGGCATCGACCGGGACCTTGGCGTCAGCCGCCGTCGCGACCACCTGCTCGATGGCAGCCAGCGACTCGTCGATCGTCATGTGCACGTTGCGCTCGTTGTAGACGGGCGAGGCGGCGATGGTGACGCTGATCTCGTCCACGCCCGCCTCCAGGGCGAGCTGGGCGCCCTTCAGGTTGGGCACGAGCGCGGTGCGGGTCACACCGGGCGGCGCGCCGACGGCGGCGACCACGTCGGCGGCCCCGGCCATCGCCGGCACCGCCTTGGGCGACACGAACGACACGATCTCCAGGTGGCGCACCCCGGCCGCCAGCAGCGCCTCGATCAACCGGACCCGCGCCTCCACGTCCACCGGGGCCTCGGCCTGGAGGCCGTCGCGGGGGCCGACCTCACGGAGATCGACGGCGGTCGGGAGGGCCATGGCGCGAGCCTAACGACCGATCTGACGCGATTTTTGGGTCATATGCACCCAAGACTCGCGTCAGATCGCCGAGGGAGCGTCAGGCGTCGATGTCGTCGAGGGCGCCGATCACGGGTTGGGCCAGCAGTAAGCGGTGGTCGTAGCCGGACTCCCACGGCAGCCAGCCGTTGCGGTCGGGCCAGGCCAGCTGGGCCACGCGGTAGTCCGTTCCGTCGTACCACTCGCTGGCGGCGGCGAACAGCTCGCCGTACTCCTCCAGGTCGACGGGCAGGAGGGCCGAGCGCAGGTTGTTGTCCAGCAGCCCCTGGAACAGCGGACCGACCGGGATCTCGGTGCCCCCGCGGAGGAGGTCGACCATCAGCCCGGCCAGCCCGCGCGCCGCCACCGGGGTGAGCCCGAAGATCACCACCTCGGGGAACGTGAACGCCGACTCGAGGCCGACGGTGTAGGCGTACCCGGGGATGGGCGGATCGAGCTCGGGATGGGCCGGCACCGGCTCGAAGGCCCAACCGTGCTGCTCGATCATCCAGGCGACCTTGTCGCGATGGGACATGTCCCGATCGGGAAAGACGTCGTCGCCTTGGGGCACGATGCCAGGCTCCCACATCGGCCGGGTACCGTCGTCCGCGGCATGACGCGCTACCGCTTCCTCTGGACGCCGCGGTGGATCGCCTTCTCCGTCCTGGTGCTGGTGTTGGTCGTCGTCATGATCAACCTGGCCCTGTGGCAGCTGCGCCGGCTGGACGAGCGCCAGTCGTTCAACGACAGCGTCCGGACCCGCACCGCCGCCTCCGCTCAGCCCTACGACACCGTCGTCGCACCCGGTACCACCGTCGACGGCGCCCGGCCGCAGGAGTGGAGGATCGTCACGGCGACGGGCACCTTCGACACGGGCGCGCAGGTGCTCATCCGCAACCGGTCGCTCGACGGCGCTCCCGGCTACCACGTCGTCACCCCGCTGAAGCGTCCCGACGGTACGGCCATCCTCGTCCTGCGGGGCTGGGTGCCGCTCACCACGTCCACCAGCACCACCCCGGACGTGCCGTCGCCGCCGGCGGGCACGGTCACGGTCACGGGCCGCGTCCGGCCGACGCAGAACCCCGGCGCACTCGCCCATCGCGACCCGGCCACCGGCGTGTTGACGTCGTTGGCCCGCGTCGACATCCCGCGCATCCAGCAACAGACGCCGTACCCGTTGGCGCCGAGCTATGTGGAGATGACGGCGTCCGATCCCGCTGCGGCGACGGGGCTGCCGACATTGGTGCCGTTGCCCGAGCTCGACGACGGACCGCACCTCGGGTATGCCGTCCAGTGGTGCATCTTCTCGGCCTGCGCCGTCATCGGGTGGGTGCTCGTCGTGCGCAAGTCGGCCAAGGCGCGTGACCAAGCGGCGGCGAAGGCCAAGCTTTCTGCCTTTCACGCTGGTTCAACCCCGTCGGACGTGGTCAAACAAGCGTGAAACGGGGCGCTAGCTGCTAGCGGCCGGCGGCCAGCGTCGCGGCGCCGACGATGCCGGCGTTGTTGAGCAGTTCGGCCGTCACGACGGCGACGCGCACCTTGACGTCGGCGAGGAACTTCTCGGCTTCCTTGCTCATGCCGCCGCCGAGGATCACGAGGTCGGGCCAGACCAGCGAGTCGAGCTTGCGAAGGTACCTCTGCACCCGCTTGCCGTACTCCTTCCACGTCAGCTTCTCGTCGTCGCGAGCTGAACCCGACGCCAGGCGCTCGGCGTCCTTGCAGTCGATCTCGATGTGCCCGAACTCGGTGTTGGGGAGCAGCACCCCGTTGTTGAACAAGGCACAGCCGATTCCGGTGCCGAGCGTGATCATGACGACCACGCCCTTGCGGTCCTTGCCGGCACCGAAGCGCATCTCGGCCAGACCGGCGGCGTCGGCGTCGTTCATCATCGTGACCGGCCGGGCCAGGAGATCGGAGAAGAAGCGGTCGGCGTCGAAATCGATCCAGCTCTTGTCCATGTTGGCCGACGTGTGGACGACGCCGCCTATGACGACACCCGGAAACGTGACGCCGATCGGGCCGTCGGTGTCCGGGAAGTGCTTCACGATCTGCTGGACGACCTTGCCGATCTCCTGGGGCTTGGACTTCTTCGGCGTGTCGAGGCGAAAGCGTTCGCCGACGAGGTCGCCCACCTCCGTGTCGACGGGCGCGCCTTTGATCCCGCTCCCACCGATGTCGATCCCCAGTCTCACCGTCATCGCCCGCTCCTTCCTTCGAGGTCCGCCATCCTGCGAAACTGCTCGACGATCCCAGCAGGAACGTAGTCGGGATCCAGCTCACGGTAGACGGCCTCGACGTTCACCACGATCCGACCGGCCTCGCCCCAGTCGCCGAACTCGCCCAGGGCGATGTCCTGGGCGGCGTCCCAGGCCGACAGGCCGGCATCGTGACGGGCGGTGGCTTCGGCTTGGACGAACGCCAGGTAGTCGCGCACCTCGACCACCCCTGATTTGTCCGTGACAGGCCCGTGACCAGGCACGACGGTGTCGATGTCCATTCCCAGCATCAGGTCGCAGGCGGCGATCCAGTTGGCCACCGGCCCGGCCCAGACGATGGGCGTGCCGCCGATGAAGAGGATGTCGCCGGTGAAGATCGTGCGGTCGGAGGGCGAGTGGACGAGCACGTCACCTCGGGTGTGGGCCGGGCCCACCTCGATGAGCTCGACCGGCCGGCCGCCGACGTCGAGCTCGAGGCGGCCGTCGAACGTACGCGTCGGCCCGGTGAGGGTGATGCCCGTGAAATCGAAGGGCCCGAACACGGCCCGGAACAGGTCGCCGACCTCGCCGGGGGCGGCAGTGAGTCCCCCGAGCAGCTCGGGGGTGACCTCGGCCATCTCCTCGGCCGTCGCCGTCGACGCCACGATCTCGGCGCCGGCAACGAGCTGGTTGCCGTAGCAGTGGTCGCCGTTGGCGTGGGTGTTCACGAGGGTGCCGATCGGCGCCGCCGTCGTGTGCGGCTCCATGGCGGCGAGCATCTCGGCCGTCAGGTGCAGGTCGAACAGCGTGTCGACGAGGAGCGAAGCGCCGTCCCCGACGATCAGACCGGCGTTGCTCCATCCCCACCCGCCGTCGGGTTGGAGGTAGGCGAAGCATCCCTCGCCCAGCTCGTGGATCCCCTTCGTGTACCCCATGGCGACTGGATAGCACCTACCAACGCTCGACGAGACGTTCGCCGACGAGGACACATGTAAGCATCGGGTTGGCGGCGGGCAGGACGGGGAGGACGGAGGCGTCGGCCACCCGCAGCCCCTGGTAGCCGATCACCCGGCCGAAGGGATCGACGACGGCGTCGGGATCGCTCGGGTCGCCCATCCGGCACGTCCCCGCGGCGTGGAAGACGTCGCCGAGCTGATCGACGGCTGGGACCTCGGCGCCCGGGACGGCCCGCTCGACCAGGCGCACAGCCCCCTCGAGGGCGGCCCGGTCGCGCTCGTCGGCCAGCTGGTCGAAGCACACGTCCGGCCCGCCCTCCCGCACGCCGACCCGGCCTCGGGCGTGAGCGTGCATCAATGCCACCGTGATCCCACCCGTGGCCAGGTCGTCGGTGTAGTCCATGGGGACGAACTGGAGGTCGCCGCGGCGGCCCAGCACGGCGAACGGCAGCCGGCGCCGGTCGGCCACCCGGTCCCGCTCGGGCAGGTGCAGCCCGACGCGCACGGCCGGATGGTCCTGCAAGCCGGCGCCGATCCCGGGCCGATCGACGCCGGACCGCACGAGGAGCACGGGCGTGTGGATGGCGCCGGCGCTCACCACCACCTCGCCGGCCTCGATCTCCTCCCCGCCGGCCAGGGTCACGCCGGCGGCCCGCCGGCCGTCCAGGAGCACCCGCTCGACCACGCTGTCCGGCCGGGCGACGGCTCCATAGGCGTCGGCCACGGTGACCCGGCGGCGGCCGGCCACCGTGAACGGCGGCCGGGTGAGCTCGATACCGGCGTCCGGGCCGGCGGCGCCGAAGGCCCGGTTCACGGGGCCCAGACGGCGGGGACGGTACCGGGGCAGCATCGCCTCCACCCGCCGGAGCGCCGGCTGCAGCTCGGACCACGTCCAGCCGGGGACGCGCCAGCCGTCGTAGTCGGCGGGCCGGCCCCACGTCGCCATCATCCCGTTGATCGCCGACGTCCCGCCGAGGCCCCGGCCCTGCCAGTACGGCTCGAGCGGACCGGTGGCCGTGTGCCGGGCGACCAGGCCGTCCCAGGTCCGACCGGGCGTGGCCAGGGCGGCGAAGGGATCGAGCCCCGACGGGCCGCGTTCGCCCGGACCGGCCTCGAGGAGCAGCACCGATCGCCCCGAAGCCTGCAGGCGGGCGGCCACCACGGCGCCGGTGGTGCCGGCGCCGACCACCACGACGTCTACCCGCGCCACGTCTCCGGCGGCAGGCCCTCCAAGTGGGCGGCGTCGTTGTAGCGCAGCAGCCGCCAGCGTGGCCCTGGGTGGGTCAGCTCGGTGAGCGACGTGTTCAGTGTCTGCAGTTCGAACACGCCGTGGTACGCCAAGCCGAGGAAGGACCGCAGGGCTACGTCGATGACCCCGGCGTGGCAGACGACCACCACGGTGGCGCCGTCGTAGGCGGCGGCCAGCCTGTGAAACGCGGTGGCGGCGCGGTGGCGGAAGTCGGCGATGGTCTCGCCGCCTGGGAAGCCGACGAGGTAGGGGTCGCCGGTCGCCCAGTTCGGATCTCCGTACCGGGCGACGAACTCGTCGAAGGTGAGGCCGTCCACGGTGGGGCCAGGCTCGTGCTCGGCCACGCCCGGCTCGGGCACGATGGCCAGTTCGCCGAGAGCGGGCGCGACGATCTCCGCCGTCTCCATGGCCCGTCGCATGGTGCTGGACACGAGCACGTCGGCGGCCACCTCACCGGTGCGGGCCAAGCGCTGGGCCAGCGCCTCGGCCTGCTTGCGCCCGAGCGGGCTGAGGCCGGCGCACGAGCGCATGCCGCCGATGCGGCGTTCCACAGTGGCCACGGATTCGCCGTGGCGGACGAGGACGAGACGGGTCATTCGCCTGGCGACGCTACCGGGCCGCGCGCCGCGGCACTCGGTCGAGCTCGATGCCGAACCACGTGCGGTAGGCGTCGAGCACCTCGGCATCGCTCGTCAAGGTCTGCTCGTGGCGCTGGCCGTCGACGGTGCGGATCAGGAGGCCGTCGCTCAGCGTCACCCGGCCGTCCTCGGTGAGGAGCGAGCACACCGTGGACTGCGTGAAGTGCGACTTCGGCGACGTCTGGTGCCACCAGCAGGTGGCTTCGCAGTCGAGCAGCGCGCGGGGCCGCCGCTCGGCGCGGTACTGCGGCCGACCCTGGCGCCAGACCTCCACATCGCCGTGGTCGGCGTCCACGACGCGGTAGGTGCCGTCGGGATCGGCCTGGTCGGTGCGCACGTCGAGACGCAGCGGATGCTCGGCGTGGCGACCGAAGCCGACGTCGGCGAGCCACGGCTCGGGGCAGTCGACCCGGAGGGCGAGGTGGTCGAAGGGCGGGCCGAGCCCCTCGGGCTGAACGACCCGCGCACCGAGATAGGTCGTCTCGAAGCCGAGGGCGGCCAGCGCCATGCCGAACAGCCCGTTGAGCTCGTAGCAGAACCCGCCGCGGCGCCGGTCGACGATCTTCTCGAGGAGCGCCTCCTCGGTCAGGACGATGGGCTCGTCGAGGTAGATGCTCAGGTTCTCGAAGGGCACGGTGCGCAGGTGCCGGCGCTGGATGTCGCGCAGGGCGTCGGCATCGGGCCGCTCCGGCCGGGAGGCGCCGATGCGATCGAGGTAGGCGTCGAGTCGTTCGTCGTCGATAGGGCCACGTTAAGCCTCGACATCGCCAGACGGCTCGACTCGTAGGCTCGGGCCATGAACCGCCAGCACCTCGAGTACTGCGCCAGCGACGAGTGGCGGGAGGCGCTCCAGAACTGGGTCCTGCCCTACGCCCTGGCGGACGCTCGCCTCGGTGACGACGTGCTGGAAGTTGGCCCGGGCCCCGGTCTCACCACCGACCTGCTGCGGCAGGAGCTGCCGCGTCTCACCGCCGTGGAGCTCGACGACGATCTGGCGGCGGCGCTCGAAGCCCGGCTGGGCGGCACGAACGTCGAGGTGGTTCGCGCCGACGCCACCGCCATGCCGTTCGAAGACGGCCGCTTCAGTGGGGCGGTCTCGTTCACGATGCTGCATCACGTGCCCAGCGGGGACTTGCAGGATCGGCTGTTCGCCGAAGTAGCCCGGGTGCTTCGGCCCGGCGCCGTCTTCGTCGCCTCGGACAGCCTCCCCAGCGAG
Organism: bacterium; assembly: GCA_046725105.1. Taxonomy (GTDB): domain Bacteria; phylum Actinomycetota; class Acidimicrobiia; order Acidimicrobiales; family Ilumatobacteraceae; genus DASXAI01. The sequence continues at coordinate 11,984 of JBKOXV010000085.1, forward strand.
GAGCTGGCCGGTTTCCACGTCGACGACGTCTACAACCCGATCGACCCGGCCACGGTGGCCGACCGGCTCACCCGCGCCGGGTTCTCGGACGTCGAGGTGCGCTCGAACGACTACGGCTGGGCCGCCCACGCCACCCGCTGACGGCGCTCACACTTCCTTCATGGTCGCTCGGCATCCTGCCGGCATGACCTTGAAACTCTCACTCCGCCAGAAGCTCGCCGCCCTCGGGGTGGCCGGCGCCGTCGTTCTCAGCACAGGAGGCGCCGTCGCCTGGGCCCAATCCGGCGGTGACTCCCCGTCGACCACCACCCCGCCGGCGGCGGCGGACGCCCACCC
>JBKOXV010000118.1:0-13411 GCA_046725105.1 bacterium
ATCGTACACAGCGCCCGCGAGAGCGGGACCGCGCAGTCGATCGGCAACCCGGCGACGAGTCGGCCGCTTGTGTCGCTGATCGGGGCGAATTCCGCCCCAACGGGCGCCACAGGCGAAGGGCGGTGCCCTCGCTTGTGAGTCGGTTGGGGCGAGGGTGAGAGGATCGCGGCGTGAGCACCTCCACGGATGTCCTGTCCTCCGTCGCCGGCGCCGCCGCCGTCCTGCGCCTGAATCGGCCCGACCGCCTCAACGCCTTCACGGTCGACACGGTGGATGCCCTGCGCGCCGCCGCGACCGCGGCCGCCGACGATCCCGACGTCTACGGCATCGTCATCACCGGCGAGGGCCGGGCCTTCACCGCCGGCCTCGACACCGGCGACCTCACCCAGTCCACGGAGGGCACGCTCCGGCCGATCGAGCGCCCCGCCGGCGAGTTGCCGGCCCTGTTCAGCTTCCTCCTCGACGTCCCCAAACCCGTGATCGCCGCCGTTAACGGCGCCACCGCCGGCGGCGGCCTGGTCTTGGCGATGATGTGCGACCTGCGGTTCGCCTCCAGCACCGCCTTCTTCACCACGGCGTTCTCCAAGCGGGGCCTGGTGTCCGAGCACGGCACCAGCTGGCTGCTGCCGCGCCTGGTCGGCCCGAGCCGGGCCCTGGACCTGCTCTGGACGTCCCGCCGCTTCGACGCCGAGGAGGCCTACCGGATCGGCTTCGTCGACCGGGTCACGGCGCCCGACGACCTGCTGCAGACGGCGTGCGGATACATCGACGAGCTCGCCGCCAACGTGTCGGCCCGCTCCACCGCCATCATGAAGAGCATGGTGTACGGCGGCCTGTCGCTGCCGGCCGACGCCGCCTTCAAGGAGGCCGACCGCCTCACCAGCCAGGCGCTCAAGCACCCCGACGCCAAGGAAGGCGTGGCGTCGTTCCTCGAACGCCGCCCGCCTCGCTTCGCCCCGCCCGGCCGGCCGGGCTGATGGCCATGTGGGTCCGGCTCCGCCAGATCGCCCTCGTGGCCCACGAGCTCGCCCCGGTGCTCGACGACGTGCAGGCGGTGTTCGGCTTGGAGGTCGCCTACCGCGACCCGAGCGTCGCCCAGTTCGGGCTCGAGAACGCCGTGCTGCCGGTGGGGAACCAATTCCTGGAGATCGTCGCACCGGTGCGGGACGGAACGGCGGGCGGCCGCTACCTCGAACGGCGCAAGGGTGACGGCGGGTACATGGTGATCCTCCAATGCGACGACCACGGCCCCCCCAAGGCTCGCGTCGACGAGCTCGGCGTGCGCAAGGTCCTCGAGCACGATGACGGCGCCTACTCGATCATGCAGCTGCACCCCCGCGACACGGGCGGCAGCTTCCTCGAGATCGACGAGCAACGGGGTGGCGAGGACCTGAACGGTCCGTGGATGCCCGCCGGCCCGGCGTGGCAACAAGCCGTGCGCACCGACGTCGTACGGCGGCTCGCCGCCGCCGAACTGCAGGCCCCCGATCCCGCCGCGCTGGCACAGCGGTGGAGCGACATCCTCGAGGTCCCGGTGTCCGTCGACGGCGACGGTCGCACGGCGCTCGCGCTCGACAACGCCACCCTGCGCTTCGTCCCCGACGAGGACGGCCGCGGCGAAGGCTTGGGCGGGGTCGACGTCGTGGTCGCCGACCGTGACCGCTTACTGGTGACCGCCGAGGCTCGCGGCCTGCGCACCCCCTTCGACGAGGCGTTGGTCGGCGGCGTGCGCTTCCGCCTCGTGGACCAGTCCGACTAGTCGCGGCCGAGGTCCAGCTCGAGGAAGTGGTCGACCCCGAGCAGGCGGAGGATCGGGCGTACAGGCGCCGGAACCTCCTCCGCCCGCCGGTCCACCACCACTCGCGGCGCCGTCAGGCGCACGAGCCGGCCCCGCCGCTCGAGCTCGCACCCGCCGGCGCGTTGGACATTGCGGATCCAGTCGGCCACCTCGCCGTAGGTCAGCGCGATGACGTAGCCGCCCGGACGACCGAAGACGTTGACCGGCGTGCGGTAGCGGCGGCCCGTCCGCCGGCCGACGTGGACGACGATGCCGAACCCGGGCAAGTGGCCGGCGACCAGCCGGGTGACCCGGTTGGTGACGGTGCGGTTGAAGCGGGCGAGCCAGGACGGAAGCGGCACCGGGCTTCAGGACGCCAGCGTCAGCACGCGCGGCGAACCGTGCGTCACGACAACGGTGTGCTCGAACTGGGCGACGAGACTGCCGTCCGCCATGCGCAACGTCCAGCCGTCGGGATCGCCGACGACGTAGTCGGTGCCCGTCGACAGGAACGGCTCGATGGCGAGCACCAGGCCTTCCCACAGGACAGTGCGATCGGTGCGATCCTCGACGCCCGGAACCCGTGGCGGCTCGTGGATGCCACGGCCCACGCCGTGGCCGCACAAGTTCGAGACGACCGTGAACCCGTGGCGGCGGGCCCGCCGCTCGACCGCCCGGCCGATGTGCCGCAGCGGTCGGCCCGCCCGCGCCGCGTCCATGGCGTCCTGCTGGGCGCGGCGAGTGACATCGAGCAGGCGGGTGGCCGGTGCGGAGACCGAACCGACTGGGGCGCTGGCGCCGGTGTCGGCCCAGTAGCCGTCGAGCTCGGCCGAGACGTCGACGTTGACGAGATCGCCCGAGCGCAGGACGCGGGTCGTTGACGGGATGCCGTGGGCGGCCTCGTCGTTGACGCTGATGCACGTGGTGCCCGGGAAGCCGTAAGCAAGCCTCGGTGCCGACCGGGCCCCGTGTTCCCGCAGCACGTCCCGAGCGACTGAGTCGAGCTCGGCGGTCGTGACGCCCGGTGCGATGGCGGCCAGCATGGCGTCGCGGGCCTCGGCCACGGCCCGCCCGGCCCGCGCCAGGGCGGCGAGATCCTCGTCGTCCTCGATGGTCATGCCGCCCGCCGATCGGCCACGAGCACGGCCAGGTCGCGCTCGACCCAGGCGGCGGTGGCGTCGAAGCCGGCATCGGCCAGCCAGGCGAGCTGGTCAGCTACTGGGCTCGGCCGGTCGTAGTCGCCGTCGATCGGAGTCACCACGTCGGCGGGGTCGGCCGGCACGACCACATCGCCGAGCACGAAGCGACCCTCCGGCCGCAGCACGGCGGCGACCCGCTCGAACAGGTCGGCCTTTCCGGGTCCGTCGAGGTGGTGGACGGCCAGCGCCGACACGACGAGGTCGAAGGGGCCGGGCGGAAGGGCGTCCTCCAGCCGCCCGACGCGCAGCTCGGCCGAGGCGGGCAGCACGGCCCGGGCCGCCGCCAGCATCTCGGCGCTCTCGTCGACGCCGACGAGCCGGGCACCGGGCAGCACCTCGAGGACACGGCGCGCCGTCGTCCCCGTGCCAGTGCCGAGATCGAGGACGGTGATGGCCGGGCGACTGGCGACGGCCGAGGCGACGGCGGCCTGGAGGCGGTGGTAGCCGGGCACCTCCTCGGTCACCATCGCCTCGTAGGTCTCGGGATCGAAGTGGTACTGCGATCCGCTCACACCGACGACCAGAACGACTCGAGCACTCGGGCTCCCGCCGCCGGCTCCTGAAGCATCCACCAGTGGCCGATGCCGGCGAGATCCTTCACTTCGGCTCCGGACCGCTCGGCGGCCCGCTTGGCGCCGGCCGCCGAGAGAAAGGGATCATCGGACGGCACCAGCACGAGACCGGGCTTCGGGATGTCGGCGAAGTCGGGCCCCCATTCGTCCTGCACCGTGGTGGCCGACCGGTAGAGGGCGAGGATCGACGCCGCCATGCGCGAGTCGATGGCGCCCGCCATCTCTCGGGCCTCCGGTTCCGGCACGCCGAACATGGTGAAGGCACCGCCGCGCTCGGCGACAGGGGTAGCCAGTTGGCCTTCGAAGAAGGCCTCGCCCTCACCCGGCGTCTGCCAGATCTTGGCGAAGTCGTGCCACTCGAAGTCGGGGTCGGCGAGGCCGGCGGCGTCGAGCACCCACGACCGGACCAGGTCGGGGCGGATGCTCACCAGCCGCAGCACGAAGCCGGCCCCCCAGTCATGGCCCACGAGGTCAACCGGCCCGCCCGAGTCGGCCACGATCCGCTCCAACTCCGTGACGAGCCAGTCCACGTATTCGTCCTTCGTCGACCCGAATCCCTCCGGGACGGCGGTGCCGAACCCGGGGAGCGAGACGGCGAGAGTGTCCGTGCGGTTGAGGTGTTGGCGCAGGCCGTCCCATACACGCGGGGTCTCGGGCACGCCGTGAACGAAGACAGCGACCATGGCCGCGACCGTAGCCCGGCCCGGCCGGAGCACAGTCCGGCCGGGCCAGGGCGGTGTAGCCGCACTGGCTGACGTCGGGCCCTACGCAAACCGACGGCGCGTCGCCGCCACCACGAGCTGCGCCCTCGTCGTGAGGTCGAGCTTCGTGTACACCCGCCCGAGGTGCGACTCGACGGGCCGGCGCCGCACGGTCGGATCGTGCGGGCCACCTAGTCGGATCAGAGCACGATGGTGTGGCCCTCGACGGCGGCGTCGACCTTCAGGGGGCCGCCGCTGAAGCGGTGCACCATCGCTTCGACCGCCTCGTCGGTCCGCCACGGGTCGTGGTGGAAGAGGATGAGCCGCCCGACGCCACTCCGTTCGGCCAGTGCGACGGCGTAGTCGACGGCGGAGTGCCCGAAGTTCGGCCTGGCGGCCAACTCGGTCGCCGTGTACTGGGCGTCGTGCAGGAGCACGTCGACGCCGTCGGCGAGCTCACGCACGGCGTCGTGATAGGGACCCCAGCCGTCCGGGCCGGGGCCGAGCACGATCGGTCCATGGTCGGACACGTACGCCATGGCGCAGCGGCCGTCGGTGATGCGGAACCCGAACGTCCGGCCGCCCTGGTGCGGGACTTCGCGCACGAGCACCTCGAACCGCTCCGTCTCGAACCGGCCCTCGTCGAGAGCGGCGAACGTCCAGTCCCCGGCCAGGCCGGCGGGGGTGATCGGGAAGAACGGTGGAGCCATGAAGGGGTCGAGGGCGTGGCCGGCCGACCCGGATGCCACCGGCAGGCGGACGTCGACTCGGGATCCAGGTCGATCGGCGGCGGTGAAGAACGGCAGGCCTTGCGTGTGGTCCCAGTGCAGGTGCGAGAGGAGGAGCGTGCCCCGGAACGGCGCCTCGCCGAGCAGGCCCTCCACGTTGCGCAGGCCGGTGCCGCCGTCGATCACCAGCGTCGGGACGGTCTCGGCGTCGTGGGTGACGGCAACACACGACGTGTTCCCCCCGACGCCGGCGAAGGCACGGCCGGCGGCGGGCATCGAGCCTCGGACGCCGCACAAGTCGATCCGCACCCTGGCAGTGTGTCAGTCCACAGGCGCCGTTGACACCGTCGGGCGACGTTGCCGCGTCGCGGCACGGGCGGCCAAGATGGCGCCTCGGGGACGAAGGGGAGGCGCCGTGGGAGCGATCGACACGGGAACCGAGGACCTGCGGGCCGAGGTGGACGACAGTGTCGCTGTCGTCACGATGAACCGGCCCGAGCGTCGCAACGCGCTGAGCGGCGCCATGCTCGACGCCATGGGCCGGGTGCTGGCCGACCTCGAGGTCGACAACTCCGTCGGCTGCGTCGTCCTCACCGGCGCCGGCGGGGCGTTCTGCGCCGGCGGCGACGTCAAGGACATGGCGGAGGGGTCACCCGGAGCGGCTCCGCTCAGCTTCGACGAGCGGCTCCACCGCCAGCGCCTCCAGCAACGAGCCACGTCGGGGAAGCTGTGGTCGATGCCGAAGCCCACGATCGCGTGTCTGCCAGGGCCGGCCGCCGGCGCCGGCCTGTCGCTGGCGCTCTCTTGCGATCTGCGCTACATGGCCGAGAGCGCCGTCCTCACTACCGCCTTCGCCAAGGTCGGCTTCGCCGGCGACTACGGCGGCATCTGGTTCCTCAGCCGGCTGATCGGCTCGGCCAAGGCCCGTGAGCTCTACTACCTGTCCGACCGGGTCGACGCGACGGAGGCGGCGCGGCTCGGGATCGTGAACGCCGTGTTCGCGGACGACAAGCTGGAGGGCGAGGTAATGGCCCGGGCCCACCAGATCGCCAACGGTCCGCGGATCGCCTACCGCTACATGAAGGAGAACTTCAACCGGTCGATGAACGGCGAGCTGATGGAGTGCATGGACATGGAGGCCGCCCACCACTTCCGCACCGGCCAGACCGAGGACCACAAGGAGGCGGCCGTGGCGTTCACGGAGAAGCGGCCTCCGGTCTTTCGGAACCGCTAGCTCCCGCCCTCGCCGTATGCGTCGTAGGCGGCCGCCACCTTCTTCGGGACGACCATGCGCCAGGCGTCGAGCACGATCTCGCGCATCTCGACGTCATCGATCGCCGCCAGCCGGACGACCACCCAGTTGTAGCGCTGGTCGGACTTCTTCGGCATGAGGAACTTGTCGGGCTCGGACGCGATCAGCGCGTCGCGCTCCTCCTTGGGAAAGCCGAACCCCATCAGCGTCTCGTCGCGGGAGAACGCGAGGTAGACGATCCGCCCGACGCGGAACTTCACCCGGTCGCGCACCAGCGCCTCGTACGAGCGGGGAAGGCTGAGGGCGAGCGGCCGGACGTCGTCGATCGTGACCATCGCCCGTGGTCTAGTACGGCTACACGCCGACGTTCAGCGCGATGACGATGCCGTCGGTGACCGAGCCGGTGATGGTGGGCGTCTCGAGCGTGACGCCGTCGCTGAAGACGTTGTCGCTCTTCAGCGAGACCTGCGACAGGTTGCGCACGCTCTGGCTGTAGCCGTCGGTGGCGTACACGGCCGTGCAGATGTCCTCGGGCAGGGCGATCTGCGACGTGGCCAGCTTGTTCGCCGCCGAGGTCGCCTTGGCCACGCTCGGATACACCTCGAAGTGGATGTGGGGCCACCGGCCCGAGTAACAGGCCGGGAAGATGCTCGTGAACGTGGCCACGCCGGCCGAGTCCGTCTCCTGCACGCCGCGCAGGTAGTTCTCGGTGGTGACGCCTTGGGAGTAGCCGGAGTAGCGCCCCTCGCGATCGCAGTGCCAGGCGTACACGGCGGCACCGGCGAGCGGCTGGCCACCGTTGGACGTGTCGAGGATCGTGAACTTGATGGTCGCCGGAACACCCTGGGCCACTCCGCTGGCGGAGCCGAAGCTCGAGCGGATGTCGCTGCGGACGACGCCATCCTCGCTGAGAACGTTCAGGCCGTTGGAGCCGTCGCCGGGGTAGGGGCCGGCCGTCTCCTCGGGGATCTGGGCGATGTCGGAGCCGGTGGTCGTGGCGGCGGCGGCGGTGGTGGCCGTCGTCGCGGCGGCGGTGGTCGTGGTGCTGGCGGAGGTGCTCGAGCCGGTCGTGGCGGCCGAGGACGAGCTGGACGTCGAAGCGGACGAGCCCGACTTCGACGGGCAGCCGGCCACGGTGACCACGCCGGCGGCTCCCAGGAGCTGGAGCAGCCGGCGCCGGGTGAAGGCGGTGTCGCTGAACATGGGAACAGGCTGTGACGGCACGCTCATCGCATCCTTGGCGTCGGCTTGGATTCTGCGCAGACCGGTGGCCGTCCGTCAGGTCAGGCCCAGCGCTGAGGGCAACTTTTCCGACTGCGACGGAACGAGTTGGCAAAGTGCGCGGAATCCGGGCAATCTCCTGACGCCTTCCGATGCCTGCCACCACGGGATCGTGGCGGTGATGATTCGTCGAGAGCCGCCGGCGGCGCTCCGCGGAACGTTGTCTGCAACTTGTCTACGCAGTCGGCGGGGCACCTCACTCCAGCACGAGCCTGCGCCGGTGGGTGTGTTAGAAGTACGCCGACTTTTCGAGCGGGCCAACGGAGGTGCAGGCAATGGCGGCTGGGCGGTGGCTGAAGGGCGCGATCGTCGCGGGCTTGGTGGCGGGTGGGGCGGCGGCGATTCCGACTGCCGGCGCCGCCCCGGCAGACAGTGAGGGCCCGATCTCGCCCCAGGTGGGCGAGCCGTTCGAGCTGATGTTCGCCCTCGACGGCTCGGGCAGCATCGCCCCGCCGGACTTCGACCTGGAGCGCCTGTTCGCCAAGCGGGTCCTCCAGTCCTGCCTCTTCACCGCCGGAGCCAGGGCGGGCGTGGTGCAGTTCTCGAGTGAGGGTGAGACGGAACTGCGGACGGGTCTGACCGCCGAGGCGTCGCTGGTCGCCGACTCGCTCGACAGCATGGAGCAGCTGGGCAACTCCACCGACATCGAGGAGGGCCTGGCCGTCTCCCAGGCCGAGCTCGTGGCGCACGCCCGTCCGGGCGTCAAGCGGTTCGTCATCCTGCTCACGGACGGCGCCCAGACCGAACCCGGAGATCCGGTCGCCCAGGCCACGGCCATGAAGGCCGCCGCCACGGAGATCTTCACGATCGGCGTGGGCACCGCCACGGACCCGACGACGCTGGAGGACATCGCCTCTGATCCCAAGCCCAGCCACGTCTTCGCCGTCACCGACTTCGACTCTCTGGCCGCCAGCCTCGGAGCCGTCGTCGGCTCCGTTTGCGGCGGGTCACCGATCATCCCGGGCAAGTACAACCCGATCGAGCCGGTCCGTGCTCTTGACACACGTGAAGGCAAGGGTGCCCCGGCCGGCAAGGTCGCCGCCGACGGCATCGTCGAGCTCCAGATCGCCGGCTTCCCGGGCATCCCGTCCACCGCGGTGGGAGTCCTGCTCAACACGACGGTCACCCAGACCGACGGTTCCGGCTTCCTCACCGTGTGGGGCTGCGGGGCTCAGCGCCCGACCGTGTCGAACCTCAACTACGCCGGGGCCGGCGACGAGGTCGCCAATCTCGTCGCCGTCCGCATTGGCGTGGGCGGCAAGGTGTGCTTGTCGCCGGGGGTGTCCGGCGCCCACCTGGTGGCCGACATCTCCGGGTACTTCGCCGCCGACGGTTCGCTCTACAACCCGATGGCGCCGTTCCGCGCCGCCGACACCCGGAGCGGGCCTGGCCCGGTAGGCCCGGTGGCACCCAACGCTGTCTACGAGCTGCAGGTCACGGGGCTCAACGGGATCCCCGCCGACGCCACGGCCGTCATGTTGAACGCCACGGTCGACAACCCCGACCGGCCCGGTTTCCTCACCGTGTGGCCGTGCGGCACGGCGCGGCCCCTGGCCTCGAACCTGAACTACGTCAGCGGCGAGACGGTGCCCGGGCTCGTCGCCGTCAAGGTGGGCGCCGGCGGCAAAGTGTGCTTCTCCGGCTTCGGGCAGAGCGAGGTCGTTGCCGACATCGTCGGCTGGTTCGGCTCGACGGGGTCGCTGTACGAGACCATCTTCCCGGTGCGGGCCCAGGACACCCGCGAAGACTTCGGGCCGCTCGACCCCGGCGACATCCTGCAACTCGACATCGTGAGCCCGCTCGGAGGCGTCGGCGGCATTCCGCCCAGCGCCACCGGCGTGATCGTGAACGTCACCGTCGCCGATCCGGTTGCTCCGGGGTTCCTCACCGTCTTCCCGTGCGGCACGGCGCCGCCCGTGGTGTCGAACCTGAACTACGTCGCCGGCCAGACCGTGCCGAACCTCGTGGCCGTCAAGCTCGGACCGGACGGGAGCATCTGCTTCTCGACGTTCCGCCAGACCGAGGTCATCGCCGACGTGGTGGGCTACTTCACGACCTGACCGCGGCCGTCAGCGCCGACGGCGCCGCTGGCTACTGTTCGCGCCCCAGAGGCCGGAACGGGGGCGGTTCGATGCGCGCAACACGATTCACAGACATGGTCGGCTGCAGGGTGCCGGTGCAGTTGGCACCGATGGGCGGTGTCGGCACGAGCGCCCTCATCCGCGCCGTCGTCGATGCGGGGGCGATGGGCATGGCGGCGTTTCCGTTGCAGCCGCCGGAGGCGGTCGCCAGGCAGCTGGACGCGCTGGCCGACGTCAGTCCGTTCGGGGTGAACGTCCTCGTTCCTCTCATGTCCGACCCTGCGGTCGTGACGATTGCCGCTGAGCGTGGCCGTCTCGTCGACTTCTACCATGCCACCCCCGACCCGAAACTCGTCGGACGGGCAAAGGCGTGCGGAGTGGCCGTCGCCTGGCAGGTCGGATCGGTCGGTGACGCCGCGAAGGCGCTCGATGCCGGAGTCGACCTCCTCGTCGTGCGCGGCCTGGAGGGTGGCGGCCGGCTCCACGGCGGACGTCCGCTGTGGCCGTTGCTGTTCGATGTCCTCGACGCCGTCGGCAGCGACGTCCCCGTGCTGGCGGCGGGCGGCATCGCCACCGGCCGGGGGCTGGCGGCGGCGCTGGCCGCCGGCGCGTCCGGCGTCCGAATGGGCACCGCCTTCGTGGCGACCGAAGAGTCGGGCGCTCATCCCCGGTACAAAGCGGCGCTCATCGCCGCCGTCGGCGGGGACACGGTGCTGACCGAGGAGTTCTCTGTGATGTGGCCGGAAGGGCCGCGGCCGAGCCGGGTACTGCGCAGCGCGCTCGAGGCGGCTCGCCAGCTCCCCGACGGACCGGTCGGACGTGTGCAGATGGGCTCCGACGTGATGGAGGTGCCCCGGCTGGCGATTCCCGCCCCAAGTGCGACGTTCGATGGACAGATCGAGGCGATGGCGCTGTATGCGGGCGACGGCGTCGGTGCTGTTCGGGCGGTCGAGCCGGCGGCGACCGTGGTGGCGCGCGTGGTGGCCGAGGCGGACGAGCTGCTCGCCTGACCGGCCGTGTGCCCTTCGACCTCGTCGGGAACTGGTATCGAACCATATCTGGACTGAGTCCAGCACGTGCGTTACGCTCGGCACGTGTCCGAGAAGACACCGGTCGACAATGACGCGCTGCTCCGCCAGCACGGTCTGCAGGTCACGGCCCAGCGTCTGGCGGTTCTGCGGGCGGTGTCCGACCGCCCGCACAGCACGGCGGACGACATCGAGAAGCTCGTACGGACCCAGATCGGCGCCATCTCACGTCAGGCGGTGTACGACGCGCTCGGGATCCTCACCGACAAGCGCCTCCTACGGCGCATCCAGCCCGCCGCGTCGCCGGCCCGCTACGAGAACCGGGTCGGAGACAACCACCACCATCTCATCTGCCGAACTTGCAACGGGATGGTGGACGTCGACTGTGCGGTCGGCGACACCCCCTGCCTGACGGCCGCCGACGATTGGGGCTACGAGATCGACGAAGCCGAGGTCATCTACTGGGGCCGATGTCCCGAGTGTGTCGCCCACGACCAAAACAGCACGGCGAGCGCAACCACAAGCACCAGAACGAACGACGAGAGAGGAGAAGGACGTGTCTGATAGCGGCAGCGAGAGCGAGAACCCAGTAATCCCGTCCCCCACTCCGAAGCCACATCGGCCCCGGTCGAACCTGGACTGGTGGCCGAATCAGCCGAACCTGCAGGTTCTTCACCAACACTCACCCCGGTCCAATCCGATGGGCGAGGACTTCAACTACGCAGAAGAGTTCAAGACCCTCGACGTCGACGCGCTGAAGCGGGACATCTTCGAGGTGATGACGACGTCGCAGGACTGGTGGCCCGCCGACTACGGCCACTATGGGCCGCTCTTCATCCGGATGTCGTGGCACGCCGCCGGCACGTACCGCATCGCCGACGGCCGGGGCGGGGGTGGCGAGGGCGCGCAGCGCTTTGCCCCGCTCAACAGTTGGCCCGACAACGCCAGCCTCGACAAGGCGCGCCGGCTGCTCTGGCCGGTCAAGCAGAAGTACGGCCGGAAGATCTCCTGGGCCGATCTGATCATCTTCGCCGGCAACTGCGCCTACGAATCGATGGGGTTCAAGACGTTCGGCTTCGGCTTCGGGCGCGAGGACGTCTGGGATCCCGACGAGATCTTCTGGGGCCCTGAGGACACGTGGCTCGGAGATGAGCGCTACAGCGGCGACAGGGAGCTCGCCGCTCCCTTCGGCGCCGTGCAGATGGGCCTGATCTACGTGAACCCGGAGGGCCCGAACGGCAACCCGGACCCGGTGGCGGCCGCCCGGGACATCCGAGAGACCTTCTCCCGTATGGCGATGAACGACGAGGAGACGGTGGCGCTCATCGTCGGCGGCCACACGGTCGGCAAGGCCCACGGTGCCGCCGGTCCCGAGTACATCGGTCCGGAACCCGAGGCTGCACCCCTCGAGGAGCAAGGCTTGGGCTGGAGGAACACCTTCGGCAGCGGCAAGGGCGCCGCCACGGTCACCAGCGGGCTCGAGGGCGCTTGGACCAACGAGCCGACGAAATGGGACAACGGCTACTTGGACAACCTGCTCAACTACGACTACGAGCTGACGACGAGTCCCGCCGGCGCGAAGCAGTGGACTCCCAAGAATCCTGAAGCCCAGGGCACCGTGCCGGATGCTCACGATCCGTCGAAGCGGCACGCCCCCATGATGTTGACGACGGACCTGGCGCTGAATGTGGATCCCATCTACGCGCCGATCGTGAAGCGCTTCCACGAGCACCCCGACCAGCTCGCCGACGCCTTCGCCAAGGCGTGGTACAAGCTGTTGCACCGCGACATGGGACCCGTCTCGCGCTACCTCGGCCCGTGGGTTCCGGAGCCGCAGCTGTGGCAGGACCCAGTGCCCGCCGTCGATCATGAGCTGGTCGGCGAGGACGACATCGCCGCCCTCAAGGGCAAGGTCCTCGCTTCGGGTCTGTCCGTCTCCCAGCTGGTGTCCACGGCGTGGGCGGCGGCGGCGACCTTCCGAGGCACCGACAAGCGAGGCGGCGCGAACGGGGCACGGATTCGCCTGGCGCCACAAAGGGACTGGGAGGTCAACGACCCGACCGAGCTGGCGAAGGTGCTGCAGACCCTCGAGGCGATCCAGCAGGACTTCAACAGCACACAGTCCGGCGGGAAGAAGATCTCGTTCGCCGACCTGATCGTCCTGGGCGGATGCGCGGCCGTCGAGCAAGCGGCGAAGAAGGCCGGGCACGACGTCACGGTTCCGTTCGCGCCGGGCCGCACCGACGCCTCGCAGGAGCAAACCGACGTGGAGTCGTTCGCCGTGCTCGAACCGGCCTTCGACGGGTTCCGCAACTACCTCCGAGCCGGAGAGAAGCTGTCGCCGGAGACCCTCCTGGTGGAACGGGCGCACATGTTGAATCTGTCCGCTCCCGAGATGACCGTTCTCATCGGCGGCATGCGCGCCTTGAACGCCAATTACCGGCAATCCCAACACGGCGTCTTCACCGACCGGCCCGAGACCCTGACCAACGAGTTCTTCCTGAAGCTGCTCGACATGAGCACGGAGTGGAAGGCATCCCTCTCGTCCGAGAACGTGTACGAGGGTCGCGACCGCTCGACCGGGGAGGTCAAGTGGACCGCCACCGCCGTCGACCTCGTCTTCGGCTCGAACTCTCAGCTCCGAGCCCTCGCCGAGGTCTACGCCTCCGAGGACTCGAAGGAGAAGTTCGTGCGTGACTTCGTGGCCGCGTGGAACAAGGTCATGAACCTCGATCGGTTCGACCTCGCATGATCTGGATGTCCGGGTCGGTCATCATCGGCCGACCCGGACG
>JBKOXV010000332.1:0-9856 GCA_046725105.1 bacterium
AGCTCCTTCACCGTCGACACGTCGATGGACCGATAGTGGAGCCAGTTCTCGATCTCGGGCAGGTAGGCGGCAAGGAACCGACGGTCGGTGCCGATCGAGTTCCCGCACAGCGGCACCACGCCGGGTTCGGGCGCGTGCTCCTTGATGAAGGCCAGAGTACGGTCGCCCGCCTCCGACAGACTGACGGTCGAGGTGCGCACCGCTTCGGTGAGGCCGGACTTGGCGTGCATGTCGGCGACGAAGTCGTCCATCGCCGCCAGCGCCGCCTCGGGCTGGTGTACCACGAGATCCGGCCCGTCGGCCACGACGACCAAGTCGTCGTCGGTGACGATCGTGGCGATCTCCAGGATGACGTGACGGGCCGGCTCGAGCCCTGTCATCTCGAGGTCCATCCACACCAGCACGCCGCCGACTGTACGTGTGCGTACGCTCGGCCTGGTGCTCGAGCTGCCCGTGACTCGCCTCGATCCTTCGCTGCCGCTGCCGTCCTACGCCCGTGACGGCGACGCTGGGCTCGATCTGCTGGCCCGCGAGGACATCCTGCTGGCGGCGGCGGGCGGGCGGGCGTTGGTACCGACCGGCGTAGCCGTTGCCATCCCGTCCGGCCACGCCGGGTTCGTCCTACCCCGCAGCGGGCTGGCCCTGCGGCACGGTGTGACGCTCGTGAACACGCCGGGCCTGATCGACGCCGGCTACCGCGACGAGCTCAAGGTGCTCATGATCAACACCGATCCCGCGTCACCGTACGAAGTGCATCGAGGTGACCGCATCGCCCAGCTCGTGGTGCAGCGCATCGAGGCGTGCCGCCTCGTCGAGGCCGACGTCCTCGAGGGTGCCGGGCGGGGCGGCGGCTTCGGCCACACCGGCCGCTGACGCAACGGGCGTCAACCGATGCCGGTGGCGTCTGGCTCGCGGATGACTTCGCCGGGGTCCTTGTCGTCGCGCAGGCCGAGGAAGCTGGCCTGGCGCACGATGCCGTCGAAGGTCCACTCGGCGAAGGCCACCTCGCACACCAGCTCCGGGCGCACCCACCGGGCCGTGCGACGCGCCGGCGGCGGGGGCGGCGGGTCGAACGGGCACGTGTCGGTGGCCAGGCGGCGGAACTCGGCCAGCAGCGACTCGAGCAGCTTGCGGTCGAACCCGGTGCCGACCCCGCCGGCGTACCGCAGGGCGTCGCCTTCGTAATAGCCGAGCAGAACCGACCCGAACGTGTCCTCGCGAGTCCCGGTGCCGGGTGTCCAGCCGCCGATCACGAGCTCCTGCTCCCGGCGCACCTTCACCTTGCGCCATGCCGGCGACCGCTTGCCGGGTTGATAGGTGCTGCCGAGCCGCTTGGCGACGATGCCTTCGAGCCCGCGCTCGCGCGCCGCCTGCAGGAGCGCTTCACCGCCGCCCGGGTGGTGCGCCGGCACGATCCAGTGGTCGCCCGGCGTGACGAGCTCCTCCAGCAGGCGGCGCCGGTCCTCGTAGGCGAGCCCCATCGTCCGGCGGCCGTCGATCGACAGCACGTCGAACACGACGTAGGTCGCGGGGATCTCGCCTCGTTGCAGCAGCTCGAAGCGGGGGGCGCCGTCAGGTGCGAGTGCCACCACCTCGCCGTCGAGGATGGCGGACGAGGCGTGCACGTCGCGGCCGATGGCCCCGAGCTCGGGCCAGCGCGGCGTCAGGTTGAGCAGGTTCGACGACTGGTACAGCACGCCCTTCGGCCCGACGTGGGCGATGGCCCGGTAGCCGTCCCACTTGATCTCGTAGGCCCAGGATTCCTCGTCGGTGGGCAGGGGCCCGGTCACGGCCTTCATCGGCACGATGCCTTGGCGGATGCGGTCCGATGCCATCAGCGCGACGGTCCGCGGCTCGACAGCACCCCGTCCGCTTCCAGCCGGTCGAGGGCGGCGGCGTCGAGGCCGAGCAGCTCGCCGAAGACGTCGCGGTTGTGCTCGCCGCGGTAGGCGGGCCGGCCCCGCACGCCGGTGGTCGCGTCGGTGAAGCGCCACGGCGAGTTGGGGATGCGCACCGTGCCGCCGCCCCGGTCGTCGACGGCGACGATGGCGCCTCGCTCCTCGGCCCATGGAGACTCGGAGACCTCCTGCACGGTGCGGACGACACCCATGGCGAGGCCCTGGGCTTCGAAGGCCGCCTCGATGGTGGCCTCGTCGTCGATGGTGGCCGCCCAAGCGCAGAGCGCGTCGATCAGGACGTCGAGGTGCTCGACCCGCTCGGCCGTCGTCGCCAGGCGCGGGTCGGCGCGCAGGTCCTCGCGCCCCATGGCCGCGATGTACTGGCCGAAGGTGCCGTCGTTGGCGGGATGCCCGGCCACCACGACCCGCCGGCCGGTGCGGAGAGTCAAGACGGGATAGTCGCCGGGCCGGAAGCTCGGGACGTGGCCCGGTTCCGCCTCACGACCGAGGATCTCCCATTGCACGTGTTCGTTGACGGCCAGCATGGTCGCGGCCATCGAGATCTCGACCCACTGACCCCGACCGCTGTGCTCACGCTGATACAGGGCGGCCAGCACCGCGGCCAGGCACTCCAAGCCGGTGTACACGTCGGCGTGCGACATCATCGGGTTGACGCGGTGACCCGTGACGGCTCCTTCGAGCTCGGTCATCCCGGACTCGGCTTGCACCACGGGGGCGTAGGCCCGCCGTTGCTGCCAGGGTCCAGTGTGGCCGTAGCCGCTGATCGACGCGTACACGAGGCGAGGGTTGCGGGCCAGGAGCGCGTCGGGGCCGAGGCCCATCCGCGCCATCACGCCGGGGCGGAAGTTCTCGATCACGACGTCGCAGTGGGCGGCCAGCTCGACCAACAGCTCGAGGGCCTCGGGCCGCCGGAGGTCGAGGCTGATGTTCCGCTTCCCGCAGTTCTGCTGGGTGAAGTACGTCGAGATCGAGTTGACGCGGGGATAGGTGAAGCGGGTGAGGTCGCCGTCGGGCGGCTCCACCTTGATCACGTCGGCGCCCATGTCGACGAGCATCCGGGTGGCGTGGGGGCCCGAAAGCACGCGGGAGAAGTCGAGCACTCGGATGCCGTCGAGCGGGCCGGGTCCGGTCACGGGAGAGCGCGGCACGCCGGGATGGTACGAGGCCGAGAGGAGTCACGCCGCGGCGTAGCCCCGGTGCGTACGCTGCCGGCATGGCCGACGAGGGCAGTAGCGAGCTCCACGAACCCTGGGCCTCCCCTCCCGACGCCGCCGTGCCCGGGCCACCGCCTCCGCCGCCCGGACCGCCGTCGGCGCCCTACGACATCGAGGCCGAGCTGCCCACGACGGAGCTCCCGGCCCAGCCGCCACCACCGCCGGCGTTCGCGCCCCCGCCCCCACCCCCACCGGCGAAGACGAAGAAGTGGCCCGGGTCGGCCAAGGCCACCGTGGCCGTCCTGGCCGTCGCCCTCGTCGGCGCGGCGGGCGGCCTCGGCTACGCGTGGTGGAAGACCAACGAGGACAAGAAGGACCTCGAGAAGGTCACCACGGCCCAGAGCCAGGAGCTCGCCAGCCAGCTCGACAAGGCCAACACCGACCTGAACACCACCAAGTCGTCGCTGGATGCCGCCAACAAGCAGGTCACCGACCTGCAGGGTCAGCTGAAGTCGGCCCAGGACGAGGCCGCTGCCAACAAGGCCCAAGCCGACGCGCTCAAGGCCGTCTTCCCCATCACGGCGTCGTCGGTGGCGGGCGGGTTGCCCGGCACCTACAACTCGCAGTCGGTCGGGCCGGTCACCGGCGCGTGCAGCGTGGCGCCGTGCCCGAACGTGCAGTTGGCGTTGACGATCGAGTCGGCGGCCGGATCGCTCACCGTCTCGGACCCGGCCCTCGGCCGCGTTCCGCTCCAGGCGGGTAGCGGGGGGTGGACGGCGTCGGGCTCGGTGTTCGCATCGCTCCAGCTGCAGTGCGCCGGCGCCCCGCAGCCCACTTCGTTCGTGCTGTCGCTCGCCCCCGCCGCCGTCGCCCTCGATTCCAAGAACGCCGCTCAGGTCACGTCTCTCGCCGGCTCTGTCGTGCTCACGGCGCCGGCCGTCACGGCGCCCCCGCCACCCGCCGGCGCCACTCCCGGGCCGACCTGCGCGCCCGGCGTGGCCGCCTACAACGTCCAGGCCAACCGGACCTAGCCGTCCCTCGGGCGCGGCAGTCAGGGTTCGTCGTCGAGCCCGAGGCAGACGAACGAGCCGGCGGCGGCGAGGTCGCCCGGTCCGCCCCGCCGACGAGCCTCGTCGGCAGCGACGGCGAGGGCCGCCGTCGGGGAGGCGCCTCGGGCGAGCTGGCGGTGGAAGGTGACCATCATCGGCGTCGTGGCGCGGTCGGAGACGGGCAGGATCGGCGCGATCACGGATCGGATGCCGAGCGACAGCAGGGCGGCCGCCGCCCCCATCAGCTCGTCGCCCGGCTGGACTCCGGCGCGGGCGGCGTCGCATGCCGAGAGCACGACGGTCTGCGGCCCGGCCCCGGCCCGCTCGAGGTCGTAGACGGTGAGCGGTCCATCAGCGAGTCGAAGCGACGAGAACAGCGGGCTGTCGGCCCGGAAGTCGCCGTGGGCGGCCAGGTGGACGAGCGCCGCCGACGGCCACTCGGCCAGGACCGCATCGGTCGCGGCATCGCCGCTCGCCAGAGTCAACGCGCCGGCGTAGATGTCGCCCAACTGATCGACTTCATCGGCGGCACCGGGGAGATCGGGCCCGGCCACGAGCGTGATCCGTCCCGCGGCGCGAGATCGAGCGGGGCGGGGCGTCGCCCACAGCCGGGCGCTCGGGGACACGGTCAGCGGCCGGCCGGCCAGCCCGGGAAGCGCCGGCCAAGGCATGCCGTGGAGGGGACCGGTGGGCACGATCACGACCGGAACGTCGCGGGGCAGCTCGAGCGGTGCGATCAGCCGGTGCGCCGTCTCGGCGGCGGCGTGCGTCATGTCAGCCACGCCACGAACCGCGCCGCCGTCGGTCGCGCGGGCCAGCCGCCGCAGCGCCGACGTGAGGAAGTCCTTCTCGGCGACGACGTCGTCGACGTCTCCGAGCGAGCGGAGACGCGACCGTCGCCGGCCCACGACGACGGCGTGGAGCTGGCCGTCCATCGTCACGAACTCGACAAGGATCCGCGGCCCGAGCGTCCGGCGCACTACCGAAAGATCGAGGTGCTGTGGTGTGTGCAGCTCGGCTCCCGGCGCCAGGCGGTGCTGGTGCCGGATGCGGGACTCGAGCTGCCCGACCTGGCGCTCGAGCGGCGCCGCGTCACCACCGGCGAGAGTCTGCTCGCGCATCTCGGCCGTCAGCCGCCGGAGCTCGGCGAGATCGCGCGCCAGCCCGGTGTCGTCGGGGGGGCGAACGGGCGGGATCTCGAGGGCCAGCGACCGCCAGCGGTCGCCCCAGACGAGCACGTCGGCCGGTCGCTCGTCCTCGAGCGCCATCGACAGACCGAGGCGGGCGAGATCGGTCCCTTGCGCCGAGGCGTGGGCGCGCAGCTCGGAAGCCCCGAACGTCGCCCGATGGATGTCGACCACACGGAGGCCGGCGGCGATGGCCCGGCGGGCGCCCGCCCGGTCGCCGTCGGCGAGGCGGAGGAGGGCCGTGGCGTGCCAGGCCCGGGCGCGGAGGTCGGCCGTTCCCCGGTGGCGGGCCTCGGCGGCATCGCCCAACGCACGGCGAGCATCCGCGGTCCGGCCCAGGGCGAGAGCGGCGCGCGCCGCGAAGGTGCGGACGTGCAGGGCCTCCGTGCGCCAGCCCTGGCTCGCCAGCACCTCGCTGATCGTGACGGTTCGATCGAACAGCTCGGTGGGCGGCTCGCTCTGCTCCTGGGTGGCCGCCACGCCGGCCTGGATCGCCACATAGTCGGCGAAGGCGGCCCAGGTGGATCGATCAGACGCCCGGAAGGTGCGCGCCGCCTCGTCGGCAGCGGCGCCGGCGGCGTCGTGATCACCCTGGGCCAAGCACGCCCGGGCCAGCAACAGACGGGCCTCGGCCAGGTTCACCATGTTCCCGGTGGCGGCCATGGCGTCGACGGCTCGCTGGGCGGCGGCGCGCGCCTCGACGGTGAGACCGGCGGCCAGGAGGACGTCGCACAGGTCGACGTCGAGAACCGACGTGAGACGGCCGGGCGCCCCGAGCGCGGCATAGGCGGCGGCCGCCCGCTCCAACCAGTGGAGAGCAGCAGGAATGTCGCCGCGCCGGCCGTTGAGAAAGCCGAGGTTGTGCAGCGCGCCCGCTGACAACAGGCGTTGATCCAGTTCCTCGGCCAGCTCCTGGGCCCGGCGCTGGTCGGACTCCCCGCCGTCCAGGTCGCCGAGCGACACTCGCACGACCCCTCGATTCGTGAGCAGGCGCGCCTCGGCCAGGCGGTCGTGGCCAGCCTGGGCGTCGGGAAGGGCGCGGTCGAAGGCGGCGAGGGCCTCGGCCAGGCGGCCGAGGTGGTAGAGGACGAGACCACGTTGCATCACGACCCGCGCTCGGTCGCTCCCCTCGAGGGCGGGTTCGGCCGCCTGGAGCTCGCCCAAGGCGCCGGGCGTATCGCCGTCGGCGAGGAGGCACACGGATCGGCTCATGCGGATCTGTGCTTCGCGAACCTTCATGCCCTGGGCCTGGGCGAGGGCGGCGGCGTCGCCCAGGGTTCGGCACGCCCGCGGCACGTCGTCGAGCTCGTGCTGCGCCCGGCCGAGGGCCCACCGCGCCACCACCTCCGCTTCACCGATGGCGCCGGCGGCGAGCAGGCGCTCGGCCACCTCGTAGGTGCGCCGCGGTTCGCTCTGCACGCGTTCGAGCGCGTCGAGTGCCTCATCGAGAGGATCAGCCACGCACTTCCCCCGTGTGGTATCCAGGGCGCCGCTGGCGTCTCGATGATAGTGAAGGACGCCAGCACACCACCACTCCCGAGGAGACAGCACGATGGCTTCGGAGGACGGACCGGACGACGCTCTCGAGGACGAAGATCCCGAGTCCGAGGTCGTTGATCCACAGGGCCCGTGGGGCGGCATTCGCTTCGGTGTCGACTCGTCGGGTGGCGGTTTTGCCTGGCGGGACCATGAGCTGGTCACCGTGGGTCCTGCGTTGCCGATCCTGCGCCAGCTGCTCCGGGTGGAGGATCTCGCCGAGGAGGTGATCGTCGACGACATCGTGCTCGTCGGCGGCATCCCCAACGCCGTGGACATCGCCGACGACCTGCGCGATCGGGGCTTCGCGGCGCAGCCGAACCACGTCGTCTTCGCCAACGCCGCGAGGAAGAGGCAGCCCAAGCCGGCGGTGTTCGCCCATCGCTCGGTGGCGCATCCGGCCGTCTTCGCTCATCCCGCCGTCTTCGCTCATCCGGCGGTGTTTGCCCACACGGGCGTCTCGGGGAATCCGGCCGTGTTCGCCAATCCGGCCGTGTTCGCCAATCCGGCCGTGTTCGCCAATCCGGCCGTGTTCGCCAATCCGGCCGTGTTCGCCAATCCGGCCGTGTTCGCCAATCCGGCGGTTTTCGCCAACCCGGCCGAACTTGCCGCGTTGAAGGCGCTCTGCTGCTGCGGCGGTCCTGCGGCCCGAACGCCGCCGGCGATGAAAGAGGCGCCCCGGCGCACGTTGGCGGCGCCGAGCGAGGCATCGGCGCTTCCCGGCCCGGCGGGAGTCCCGGCCACCGAATGCCGGGTCTTCGTGCTCGACACGGGATTGGCCGACCCGCAGTTCCGACCCAACTTTGTCGACTTGATCGACGATGGCGGCGAGTTCGACCAGCCCGACGAGAACACGGACGGATACGTCGATCCCGTCGCCGGTCACGGCACCTTCATCGCCTGGCTGATCCGCAGGCTCGCGCCCACCGCCCACGTCTCGGTGCGCAAGGTGCTCACGACCTTCGGGATCGGCGACGACGCCCGCATCGCCAAGGCGTTGTCCGCACTCGCTGACCTCGACGCCGCCCACCGCCCGCACATCGTCAGCCTCTCGTTCAGCGGGACGAGCCGCGACGACCAGCCCTTTCTCGCCATGAAGCGCGCCGTCCGCAAGCTCCGTAGCCGGCACGTCGTCGTGGTGGCGTCGGCCGGCAACGACGCCTCGTGTCGCGTCGTCTGGCCGGCCGCCCTGACCGGCGTGATCTCGGTCGGTGCCCTGGGGCCCGACGGGCCGGCGTTCTTCACGAACTACGGCTCGTGGGTCCGGGCGTGCGCGCCGGGTGTCGACATCAGGAGCGCCTTCTTCGAGTGGGACGGATCGACGCAGGCCAACCCGGTTGCCGAACCGGAGTACTTCGACGGGTGGGCGACCTGGAGTGGAACCTCGTTCGCGGCGCCCATCGTGGCCGCCGAACTGGCTCGGGCCATGACGACGTGGGGCATCACGGCCCGGCAGGCCGTCCGCCGCGTCGTCGACGACCCCGCTCTCCTGCGCCTGTCGATGCTCGGCACCGTCGTCAGCTCCTATTGACGGCACTTCGACCGGCGGGCGGACCGCCCGCTACGGTCCGACATCGATGATCGATCTCACCGGACACGTCGCCCTCGTCACGGGGGGCAACGGCGGCATCGGTCTCGGCATGGCCACCGGCCTCGCCGACGCCGGCGCCGATGTCGCCATCTGGGGCACGAACCCCGAGAAGAACGAGGCCGCCGGCGAGCAGCTGGCCAAGACCGGGCGGCGCATCCACGTCGAGCGGTGTGACGTGAGCGATGAGGAGCAGGTGATCGCGTCCTTTGCCCGCAGCGTGGAAGCGCTGGGCAAGGTCGACAGCGTCTTCGCCAACGCCGGCATCGGCGGCCGCGTCCCGTCGATCATGGAGCTCAGCCTGGAGGACTGGCGCCGTGTCCTGGCCGTCAACCTCGACGGCGCCTTCCTGACGTTGCGCGAAGGGGCCCGCCACATGGTCGAGCGCGGCGACGGGGGCGCCCTCGTCGCGGTCGGATCCACGTCCGCCATCCACGGCGCGCCGTTCAACCCGCACTACGCGGCGTCCAAGACCGGACTGCTGGGGCTGGTGCGCGCCCTGGCGGTGGGGCTGGCCCGCTACCGGATCCGCGCCAACGCCCTGTTGCCCGGATGGACCGACACCGACCTGATGGCCACCAACAAACAGAACGAGAAGTTCGTCACCAACACCATCAGCCGCACGCCGGTACGGCGGTGGGCCGACCCGGCCGAGTTCGCCGAGATAGCCGCGTTCCTGGCCGACCCGTCGCTCACGTTCCACACCGGCGACACGATGGTGGTCGACGGCGGTTACACGATCTTCTAGCTCGAGCCGGCCAGGTGGGCGAGGGCGACCCGGGTGTAGACGGCGATGCCAGTCACCATCGCCTCCTCGTCGAAGACCACCCGGTTCGAGTGGTTCGGCGCGGCGTGGTGGGGGTCGACGCCAGGTGGCGTGGCGCCGAGGAAGGCCATGGCGCCCGGCACCTGCTGCAGGACGTAACTGAAGTCCTCGGCTCCCATGACGGGGCTCCGCATGTTGGTAACGCGGTCCGGCCCGAGCAGCTCGGTGGCGACCTGTGAGGCGAAGCCGGCGTAGCCGAGGTCGTTGATAGTGACCGAATAGCCGAGCTCCACCTCGACTTCGGCGGCCGCCTCGTGGGCGGCGGCCACGCCTTCGGCCACCCGCCGGACGCCGTCGTGGACGCGGCGGCGGGTGCGTTCGGACACGGCCCGGATGGTGCCCAGGATCTCAGCCGTCTCCGGGATCACATTCGTGGTGGTGCCGGCCGTGATGTGCCCGACAGTGACGACGGCGGGGTCGAAGACGTCGATCCGGCGCGTGACCATGGTCTGGATCGCCTGGACGATCTCACACGCCACCGGGATCGGGTCGAGGGCCTGGTGCGGCGCCGAGGCGTGGCCGCCCCGACCGCGCACGACGATGCGCATGGTGTCGGACGAGGCCATCATCGTGCCGCCCCGGAGGTTGATGGTGCCC
>JBKOXV010000017.1:0-3770 GCA_046725105.1 bacterium
TCGACGCCCAGGAGGGCGGCGTCCAGGCGCGTGCCGTCGGCGAGGAGGGCGGTGATGTGGTGAGCGCCATCGACGGCGGCCGACGTGGTGACGATCGTGCCGCGGTCGTCGAGCACGACGCCGTTGCTGTAACGGTCGCCCGAGTCGGTGGCGGCCACGAGGTACACGACGCCGTCGGCCGGCCGTCCCGCGCTCGTCAGCACCGGCAACGTGGTAGCGGCGAAGCCGAAGCTGCTGGCCGACGACTCGATGACGGAGGGCCGCCCGCTACCGCCCGTGCGCAGCGCCACACTCACGAGACCGGCGACGAGCAGCGCGCCTGTGGCACTGACGACAACGGCCACGGCCAGCTTGCCGCGCGACACGACGGCGCGACGTGACGGCGCGACGAAGGCCGACCCGACGCCGGCACCGAGCTCCGACGGATGGCGCCACACGCGATCCTCGGGGGGAAGGGGCTGGCGGAAGGCGAACGGTTCGTCCTCGGACCAGTCGCTCCGCTCCACGACGGCGCAGCCTACCGATCGACTTCGGCGCTGTGGCGGCGGGGGCGGCACCACCCGTGCGCTGGCTCGACGCGTCCCGGGCCCCGCTACCATTCGTCCCCGTGCATCCTCCCGCCCAGGGTGAGACCTGGCTGGCGCTCACGGCGGAGGCGCTGCCGGTGGCGGCCGCCTACGACTGGTGCGTCCGCCCGGACTGCGGCGCCGTCGTGCTCTTCTCGGGCACCGTCCGGGACCACGCCGAAGGCCGCAGCGGCGTCGCCCACCTCACGTACGAGGCGTACGAGGAGCAGGTGCTGCCGCGACTCGAGGCCATCGCCGCCGAGATCCGCCAGCAATGGCCGCGCACGGGACGAATCGCGCTGCTGCACCGCATCGGACGGCTCGAGCTCGGCGAGTCGTCGGTGATCGTGGCCGTCTCGGCCCCACACCGCGCCGAGGCGTTCGAGGCGGCCCGGTTCGGCATCGACACGTTGAAGGAAACCGTCCCGATCTGGAAGCAGGAGACGTGGGCGGGCGGCCAGGACTGGGCGCTCGGTGCCCACGAGCTCACCGACGTCGCCTCGGCCCGGGTCGCTCGTCGCGAGGCTCGCTGATGGAGGCGCTGCTCTTCCTCCTCGTCGCGTTCGTGCTCATCGCCCTCGGAACCACTGTCGTCCTGCTGCGGGCACGTGAACCGAAGGACGAGTACCACGGCATCAAGTTGTTCCAGAAGGAGATGCAGGCGTTGGCGCCGACCCCGGCCGAGGGAATCGAGCGTCCGGCTGGCGTCGACCCGCTGCTGTACGAGATGAGCCGGGCCACCAAGCCCGACGGCTCGATGGACGCCCAGCCGGCCGAGCACCAGGAGTAGGCCCTGGCCCGCGACCTGGCCATCGATCTCGGCACCGCCAACACCCTGGTGTACGCCAAGGGACGGGGCATCGTGCTCAACGAGCCGTCCGTCATCGCGCTCAACAGCCAGAGCGGCGAGGTGCTCGCGACCGGTCACGAGGCGTGGCAGATGATCGGCCGAACCCCGGGCTACATCGTCGCCGTACGGCCGTTGCGGGGCGGCGCCATCACGGACTTCGACATCACCGAGCGGATGATCCGCCTGCTGCTGCAGCGGGTGGGCGTCACTCGTTTCAACCGGCCCCGGGTGCTGATCTGCGTGCCGTCGGCCATCACCGAGGTCGAGAAGCGCGCCGTCACCGAGGCGGCCCGACGGGCCGGCGCCGCCGACCCCCAGCTCATCGAGCAACCGATGGCCGCCGCCATCGGAGCCGGCCTACCCATCGACGAACCGGTGGGCAACATGGTGATCGACGTCGGAGGCGGCACCACCGAGACCGCGGTCATCTCGCTGGGCGGCATCGTGGCCCTGGAAGCCGTGCGGACAGGCTCTTTCGACATCGACAACTCCATCCAGAACTACGTGCGGCGCGAGTACGGCATCGCCATAGGCGAGCGCACGGCGGAGGAGATCAAGATGGCGATCGGCTCGGCGGCGCCGACTCCGGACGAGGTGCACGCCGAGGTGCGCGGCCGCGATCTGATGAGCGGGCTGCCGAAGACCGTGGTGCTCTCGCCCACCGAAGTGCGAACCGCGATCGACGAGATCACCACCACGATCACCGACTCGGTCATTCGCTGTTTGTCGAAGGCGCCGCCCGAGCTGGCGCAGGACTTCCTCCTGCGCGGCATCTACCTCGTGGGCGGGGGCGGGCTGCTCCGCGGCCTCGACAAGCGCCTGGAGCGCGAGACCAAGGTCCCCGTCCACCTGGTCGACTTGGCCCTCGAGGCGGTCGTGCTCGGCGCCGGCCACTGCATCGAGCACTACGAGGTGCTCAAGGACCTGTTCATGGGCGCGCACCGCTGAGTCGACTGACCTCAAGCGATTCGGTGCGCGATATGCGTCGCAACGGTGGATGACTCGGTTCAGTTCCCGCGGGACGATCAGGCCGGGTCGATGCGGTAGACGGCGTTGCCGCCGAGCGAGCAGACGTAGAGCTCGTGGTCGTGACCTTCGCCGTAGCTGGCGACGGAGCCGGGCTCGTCGCTCAGGACGATCGAGGCCGACTGCTGGCCGTCCGCGCCGACGGCGAGGGCCCGCACCTGCCCGGCGCAGTAGTCGGAGAACAGGTAGGCGCCCCGCAGGGCGGGGATGGCCGTGCCGCGGTACACGTACCCGCCGGTGATGGAGCAGTTGCCGCCGGCGTGCGTGTACTGGAACAGCGGCGGCACCGTGCCCTCGGCCGACTGGTCGTCGTTGAAGCGGCTCCGGCCCTCGAAGGCGCTCCACCCGAAGTTCACGCCCCTTCCGGCGCCCTCGGCCGCCGTCGAGAGATCGACCTCCTCGATGTTGCCCTGGCCGACGTCGGCGATCCACAGGTCGTTGGTTGCGGCGTCGAAGGAGAACCGCCACGGGTTGCGCAGCCCGTACGACCAGATCTCCGGCCGGGCGCCGCTCTGGCCGACGAAGGGGTTGTCGGCGGGAACGGTGTAGGGCTCGTCGCCGCCGGGACGAGGGTCGATGCGGAGGATCTTGCCCAGCCACGTCCCGAGGTCGAGGCCGTTCCGGTGCGGATCGCCGCCCGAACCGCCGTCGCCGAGGCCGATGTACAGGTAGCCGTCGGGGCCGAAGATCACCTCACCGCCATTGTGGTTCGGGTAGGGCTGGTCCTGGAACAGGACCCGGCGGCGGGAATCGGCGTCCACGGAGCCGTCGGTGGCGACGGTGTATTCGTCGACGTTGGTGTCGCCGTTCGTGTCGGTGTAGTCGACATAGAGATGCGACCCGTCGGGCGAGAAGGCGACGCCGAGCAGCCCCCGCTCGCCGCCACCCGAGATCATGCGGCTGATGTCGAGAATGGGCGCCTCGACGAGTGCCCCGTCCCGAAACGCCCGCACCCGCCCGCCCCGCTGCGCGATGTAGATCGTGGCGGTGTCGCCCGGGCGGGTCGTCACGAAGATCGGCTCGGTGAGATCGGCCACCTTGGTGACCGTGATGTTCACAGCGTCGAGATCGGGTGCCGGAGACTCGGTGGCCGGTGGCGCCGTCGTGACGGCCGCGGTGGCGGCCTCGCTCTTGGGTGCGGCGCTGGTGGGTGCCGTGCTGGTGGGTGCGGCCCTGGTCACGACGGTCGTGGCCGGCGGCGTGGCGATCGTCGTGGCGCCGGTACTGGCCGGCGGGCCGGCGGCGCCGTTGTCGCCGTTGCACGCCGCCGCGACGAGCAACAGCACGACGACCGTGGCGCTCGCCCGCCTCACCGCACGCTCCGGATC
>JBKOXV010000302.1:0-6232 GCA_046725105.1 bacterium
GAAGATGATCGGCCGCACGCCCGAGAACATCAAGGCCATCCGACCACTCAAAGATGGCGTCATCGCCGACTTCGACATCTGCGAGAAGATGCTGCGGTACTTCATCCAGCAGGTGCATCCGCGCAAGTGGGCGAAGCCCCGCATGGTGATCTGCGTGCCGTCCGGCATCACGGGCGTCGAGCAGCGGGCCGTCCAGGAGGCGGCCGAGTACGCCGGCGCCCGCAAACCGGCCTACATCATCGAGGAGCCCATGGCGGCGGCCATCGGTTCCGGGCTGCCCGTGTCCGAGCCGACCGGCAACATGGTCGTCGACATCGGCGGCGGCACCACCGAGGTCGCGGTCATCTCGCTCGGCGGCATCGTCACGAGCCAGTCGGTTCGGGTGGCCGGTGACGAGCTCGACGACGCCATCGTGCAGTTCGTGAAGAAGGAGTACTCCCTCGCCCTCGGCGAGCGGACGGCCGAGGAGATCAAGCTCACCCTCGGCTCGGCGTGGCCGCTCGAACAGGAGCTGACGGCCGAGATCCGCGGTCGCGACCTCGTGACTGGTCTGCCGAAGACGGTCGCCATCACGACCAACGAGGTGCGCGAGGCAATCGACGAGCCCACCACCGCCATCGTCGACGCCGTGAAGGCCACGCTCGACAAGACGCCGCCCGAGCTCGCCGCCGACATCATGGAGCAGGGCATCATGGTCACCGGAGGCGGCGCCCTGCTGACTGGACTCGATCGGCGTCTCGAACACGAGACCGGCATGCCGATCCACATCGCCGCCAACCCGCTCCAGTCGGTGGCCATCGGGTCCGGGCAGGCGCTCGAGGAGTTCGACGCCCTCAGCCGCGCTGGTCTCTTCCGCGGCCAGGAGCGCTGAAAGGCAGCGATCCACCGCAGTGTTCCAACGTCTTGGCCAGCGCCGCACCACGCTCGTCCTGTTGGTGCTGGCCTCCATCACGCTGATCACCTTCGACGTGCGGGGGAGCGGCATCATCGACGGTGCCCGCTCCACGGCCGGCGACCTGTTCTCACCCGTCCAGAGCGCCGCCGACGTTGTGTTCCGGCCGCTGGAGAACACCTGGCACGGCATCTTCAACTACGACGACGTCAAGCGCGACCGCGACCGCCTGCAGGACCAGGTCGACGCCCAGGAAGGCGTCGCCATCGCCAACCAGGCGCAGGTGCAGGAGTACGAGGACCTGCGCAACCTGCTCAACCTGCCCACGCCGAGCAACATCCCCCAGGTCGTCGGCCAGGTCGTGAGCGAGCCGGGCTCCAATTTCGACCGCACCATCGACGTCAACCAGGGTTCGAACCGCGGCCTGCGCGTCGGGATGCCGGTCATCAACGGGGCCGGGCTGGTCGGGCGCATCATGAAGGTTTACGGCGATCGCGCCACCGTCCGGCTCATCACCGACCCGAACTTCTCGATGGCCATCAAGGTGCTCCCCGGCGCCCAACACGTGGAGTCGACCGCGCCCACGACGGCGACGCCACCGCCGGCCGAGCCGGCGACGTCGGTGGCCGAGGGGCCGCCCGCTTCGACCCCGGACACGGCGCCGACGACGACCGTGCCGACCACCACGACGTCGTTGGGCGAGCTCGAGCGGGGCTGGGTGAACGGCCAGGGCGCCAACAACGAGCTCACGCTGAGCCAGATCGGCGTCGACAGCACCGTGCAGGCCGGCGACCTGGTGTCGACGAGCGGTGACAGCGTGAGCCTGGCGCCACCCGATCTCCCCGTGGGCACTGTCACGAGCGTGAAGCGCAACGCAGGCTCGGGACTCCTCGAGGTGAAGGTGAAGCCCAGCGCCGACGTGTCGAAGCTCAACTACGTGAAGGTCCTGCTGTACTGCGGCGACTGCGCGGGCTGAGTAGTGCTGGCGACGGCGGCGAAGCCGTGGGTGCGGGTGCCTGTCGTGATCGTGCTGGGTCTCGCCGTTCAGACCACGCTCTTCGCTGATCTCCAGCCCTTCGACGCGCTGGCCGACATCATGCTGCTCCTGGCGTTGGCGGCCGGAGTGGTGGCAGGGCCGCGCGACGGCGCCCTCTGTGGGTTCGTCGCCGGTCTCGCCTATGACTGCCTGCTGCGCACGCCGTTCGGTCTGTCGGCCCTGACGTACGCATTGGCCGGCTACGGCGCCGGCTACCTGCAAGCGATGGTCTCTACGGCCCGCTGGTGGGTGGGCTCGTTGATCATGGGCGCGGCGAGTGCGGTTTCGATCGCCGGCTACGCCGTCATCGGCACCGTCTTCGGCCTGAAGGACGCCGTCAACATGCACCTCGTGACGGTGATGGCCGTCGTCGGCGTCGTGAACGTCGTGTTCGCCATGCCCGCCCTCTGGGTCATGCGGTGGGCCCTGTCGGGCCGAGAGCGGGCCTGAGAGATGCGCTGCCTTCGCCACCTCGTCCAGCCGTAGCAGAATGGTCTGAATGCCGGCCGAGACACGGGGACTTCGCCTGTCGGTGATCGGCATCGTCGTGTTCTCCCTGTTCGTGGCCCTCGTCGCCCGGCTCTGGTACCTGCAGGTGGTGCAGAAGGAAGACCTGGCGCAGGTGGCGTCGGCCAACCAGGTCCGCACCGTGCCGCTCCCGCCGATGCGGGGCCGCATCCTCGACCGCGTCGGGCGCGTCCTGGCCGACAACGACTCCACGCTGAACGTCACCATGGACCGCAAGGTCATCAAGACCAAGGCCGAGCGGGACGCGCTGTTCCAACGCCTGGCCGGTGCGTTGAAGACCACGCCGGACGAGCTCGAGAAGCGCTACGAAAGTGGGAAGTACAACGTCTACGAAGCTCTCCCGCTGGCCGAGGACGTCGACGAGTCCACGGCGATCTTCCTGAAGGAACGGCGCGAGGACTACCCGGGCGTCGAGGTCGTCGAAGGCTTTGTTCGCAAGTATCGATACGCCCCGCTGGCCAGCCAGATCATCGGGTATATGGGCGCCATCTCCAAGGACAACCAGTCCGACTACACGAAGAAGGGCTATCAGCTCAGCGACCGCGTCGGCGTGGCCGGCGTCGAAGCCACCTACGAGAGCGTGTTGCACGGCACGCCGGGCTTCATCAGGTACGCCGTCGACGCCCGCAACCGCGTCCTCGGCGTCGTGGAGCGAGTCGAGCCCGTCCCGGGCAACGATCTGCAGCTCACCATCGACCTGAAACTCCAGCAGTACACCGAGCAGGTGCTGCAGAACGGCATCATCGAGGCCCGCTCGCACCTCGTCAGCGTCACCAACGCGGATCTGCACGCCCAGGCCACCGGGCAGACGTTCCAGGCGCCGGCCGGCGCGGCTGTCATCGAGGATCCCAACAACGGCGAGATCCTCGGCATGGCGTCGTACCCCACCTTCGACAACCGGTGGTTCATCGGCGACCTGCCGCAGGCCAAGTACTCGGCGCTGTTCCCGGAGGACTCCTCCCGCAGCCCGCTCACCAACCGGGCCATCTCCGGCGGGTACACGATCGGCTCGACGATGAAGCTGTTCACCTCGATCGCCGCGCTGCAGTCAGGTGCGTTGTCGAGTCCGAACGAGGTCTACGACGATCAGGGCAAGTACGAGATCCCCGAGTGCTACGACGAACGGGTCGGGTGCGTGTTCACCAACTCCGGGGGACTGAAGCCGGGCCGTATCGATCTGCAGAACGCCATCTCGATGTCGAGCGACGACTACTTCTACCGGCTCGGCGTGTCGATGTTCCGCGACATCTCCGAGGAGGACGTCTTCCAGAAGACGCTCTACGAGTTCGGGTTCGGGTCCGACACGGGCATCGACCTGCCGTTCGAGAGCTCGGGCCGGGTGCCCACCGCCGAGGTCAAGAAGAAGCTGGCGGCCAGCGGCGCCATCTCGAAGGCCGACGGGGAGGGCTACTTCGTCGGCGACAACCTCCAGCTCGCCATCGGCGGCGACTTGTTCGCCGCCAGCCCGCTGCAGCTCGTGAACGGGTACGCCACCTTCGCCAACGGAGGCGATCACCTCGTGCCGCACGTCGGCCTGGCCGTACTCGCCGCCGGCACCCCCAGCAAGGCGCCCGGGCTGGTGGACATGGCCCAGGCCCAGCCGCTGCAGCTCATCGGCAAGACGGTCACGAACCACATCGAGCTCGAGCAGTCGTGGCGCGACTCCATCACCCGCGGTCTCATCGGCGTCACCCAGAAGGGCACCTTCCCCTTCGGCACGGCCAACAAGACGTTCGCCAACTACAACTTCGCCAACTATCCGATCGCCGCCAAGACGGGCACGGCCCAGGCCGGCAACGGCGAGGCGGCCAACGACTCGTCGCTGTTCGTCGGCTACGGCCCGGTACGCGCCGGCGACGTCCCGCAATACACGATCGGCTCCATACTCGAGAAGGGCGGCTTCGGTGCCGAGGGCGCCGCCCCCGTCGTGAAGTGCCTCTTCGAGGCGGTGTCGGGCCAGAGCAAGATGCCGCTGGCCGAGCCGCAGCAGTCCGATCCCCTCGACCTGAACACCCTGCAGGTCGCCACCCTGCCGCCGCTGCAGGACACCAACTGCCTCAAGATCAACCAGAGCGTCGCCCCGGCGGGCGGCATATCCAACGACTGATGCTTCGTCGCCTTCCTCCGCTCCGCTTCGGCCGGCTCCTACTCGCTTCGCTCGACAATCGGTTCTCCCGCGGCCCGGCGGCGCACGGCCAAGCCGCACGCCGCCGATCGAGGCTCTGATGGCCACCACCACCCCCAGTCCGACCGCGGGGCTGCACCGCAAGCCGATCGCCACCCTCAGCCGCAACCCGGCCGACCCCCGTTCGCACGTCGACTGGGGCCTGCTGGGCGGCACGCTCGTGATCGCCGTGATGGGCCTGGTGGCCATCTACACCGCCACCTACCAGAACCGCAGCATCGCCGGCCTCGACACGCTCTACTTCGTCAAGCGCCAGGGACTCGCCCTCGCCGTCGGCGTGGTCGGGATGGTCGTCGTGATGATGATCGACTACCGCAAGCTGCGCGAGATCAGCCTGCGGATCTACCTGGCCACCCTGGCCCTGCTGGCGACGGTGCTGATCGTGGCCAAGGCCCGCAACGGTATCGACGCCTGGTTCAACATCGGGCCCTTCCAGCTGCAGCCGTCGGAGTTCGCCAAGGTCGCCCTGGTTCTGGTCCTGGCCAGCTACGTCGCCAACGAGCGGTCGACGGGCGGTCCGCTGCCGTTCCAGCGCTTCGTCGTGGCCCTCGGCATCGTCGCCGTTCCGGCCGCCCTCGTGCTCGTACAGCCGGACCTCGGCACAGCGTCGGCCCTGGTCGTGATCGCCATGGCCATCCTGCTGGTGGCCGGCGCCCAATGGAAGCACATCGCCCTGGTCACGGCGATGGCCATCCTCAGCGGGGCCGTCCTCATCGGCACCGGCCAACTGGCCCGCGACCAGCAGGACCGGCTCACCGCCTTCCTGAGCCAGGACTCGACGCCCCGCACCCCCGAGCAGAAGCGGGCCCAGTACCAGCTGGCCAACGCCAAGGCCGCCATCGCCGACGGCGGCCTCACCGGCCAGGGCTATCTGAACGGCGCCTATACGAATGGCGCCTACGTGCCCGAGCAGCACACCGACTTCGTGTTCTCGGCCGTCGCCGAGCAGTTCGGGCTGGTGGGGTCGG
Source organism: bacterium (assembly GCA_046725105.1). GTDB lineage: Bacteria > Actinomycetota > Acidimicrobiia > Acidimicrobiales > Ilumatobacteraceae > DASXAI01. Next base: position 5,610 of record JBKOXV010000302.1, read on the forward strand.
TGGTGCTGCTCGCCGCCTTCGGGTTCGTCCTGCTCCGCATGTGGCGAATAGCGAGGCTGGCGAAAGACCAGCTCGGAGCGCTGATCGCCGTGGGGGCTCTTGCCCTGCTCGCCTGGCACGTGTTCGAGAACGTCGGCATGAACATGGGGCTGATGCCCGTCACGGGCATCCCCCTTCCCTTGATCTCCTACGGCGGCTCGTCCTGCGTGGCCCTCCTGATCCTCGTCGGCCTGGTCCAGAGCGTCCACATGCGCCGCTTCGTCTGACCGTTGAGGATTCTGACGAGGCTGGGGGCGCGTTACGAGCCCTCAGACGCGCGAAAACCCGATGGCGGCGACCTCGAGGGCGGGTGCAAGTAGACTCGCTGGTTGACATGACTTCGCTGTGGCCACGGCTCGAGCCGCTCCTGGCCAAGGTGCAGAAGCCGGCCCGCTACATCGGCTGTGAAGACGGGGCCGTCCACCCGGTGCACGCCCCGCACAAGGTGGCCTGGCTGCTCGTCTATCCCGACACCTACGAGATCGGCCTGCCCAACCAGGGGCTGCAGATCCTCCAGGAGATCCTGAACGAGCGCGACGACGCCGTCGCCGAGCGCTCGTACGCGCCGTGGCTCGACCTCGAGG
>JBKOXV010000293.1:0-10988 GCA_046725105.1 bacterium
ACGGGAGCCAGCGGCGCCAGCTCGTGCCAGCCGTCGGGATCGTCGGGATCGACCAGCGACGGCACGGTGACGTCGTGGTCGCGAACGATCGGGGTGCCGTCGGTGTCCAGGCCCGAGGAGCCGGGCCGGAAGCCCGAGCAGATGCCGATCATCGTGCGGCGAGGAACGGGCTCGCCGTCGGGACCCGAGCGCAGGCGGGTCATCCAGTCGGCGCGGTGTCGCGACCACGCGACTCCGCTGATCAGGCTGGTCCCGGCGATGTCGTCGAGCAGCAGGGCCAGCGGCGTGTGGCGGCGCCGGTCGTCGGGGGCCGCCTCATCGATGGCGGCCCGCAGGCCTCCGCCGCCGCGGGCGCCGACCAACCGGCCGATGTTGGGACGCGACGGCTCGACGGCAATCCGCTCGATGTCGCGGAGCGGCCCGATGGCAGCGCGGAGACGGTCGGCCGCCAGCACCTCGACTCCACCGGAGGGGTCAGTGCGAATGTCTCGGGCCCGGCCGGCCATCTGCATCGCCTGTCCTGGTCCGGACGGCCACGACACGTCGAGCGAGCTGGTTCGCCGGACCGCACCCTGACGGCGCCGCGGTGGACGGGCGAGCGGCTCCCGGGGCGGCGGGGCCAGGGTGTCCACGCTCACAGCCCGGGCGCCGAGGTGATCTCGAACCGCACTCCGTGGTTGTGCTGGGGTTCGAGGAGGAGGCTCTTGGGGTCGTCGCCTTCGGCCAGCGGGATGCCGATCGACTCGAGATGACGGCGGGCCGCTTCGAGGTCGGTGACGGTGAACACCGTCGAGCGCAGCCGGGGCCCGTATCGCTCCAGGAAGGCCGTGACCTCTCCGGGGCCGCCGGGGGCCAGGAGCTCGATGAGGGTGTCGGCGAGCTGGACCCCCACGGCATCGGCGCCGATCGCCGGACGGGTTTCGCGGTACTCGACCGTGGCACCCAGGGCGTCCTCGAAGAACGCCACGGCGGCGGCGAGGTCGGGAACGGCCGCCCGCAGGCACGACAGCCCCGTCACACCGAGCGGATGCTCGTCGCGCCAGTACGCCGGTGGATGCACGGGGGAGAAGCGTGGGAAGTCGGGTCGAGGGGCGTGCCAATCGCCGTCCCACACCTCCCAGGCGATGCCGAAACTGTCGCGCGGATGGGTGATGAAGAAAGTCCCCGGGTCGTTCAAGATGCGGATGCCGCGGGCGGCACACGCCGCTCGGGCGGTGGCCATGTCGGCCACCTGGTACTCGGCGCCGATGTAGTGATCACCGTAGAGCGCGAGGAGACGGCCCTGGCCTCGGTCGCTCCGTCGGCGGGGCGCGAACAGCTCGAACATCACCGGCCCCAACGACACCAGGCAGGCGTCGACGTCGTCGCCCTGATCGGCCACCTCGAGGTTGAACTGCAGTCCGAGGCGCCCCACGAAGTGGTCGACGGTGCTCTGGTAGCCGTCGACGATGGCGTTCACATGGTTCAGCTTCAAGAACTCGAGGCGATCCACCGTGACACCATATTTGGACGGAGCACCATTTCACCCCACGCACCACCGGCTTCACGCTGGTTCAACTACGTCTGAGGTGGTCAAACCAGCGTGAAACGGAAGGGGGAAAGGGGAGGGGGAGGGGCTAGCGGGCGGCGTCACCCTTGCGCCACTCGACCGTGGCCTCGTCGAGCGCCGTCTTCAGGTCGGCGTCGAGCGGAGCGTCGGCGGCGGCGACGCTGTCGGCGACTTGCTCGGGCCGGCTGGCGCCGATGATGGGCGCGGTGACGGCCCGGTTCGCCAGCGCCCAGCCCACGGCCACCGTCGTCATCGACAGGCCGGCCGACTTGGCGAGGCCGCGGATGTGCTCGATGGCGTCGAACTCCTCGGCGTGCCAGTACCGCTCCTGGTACATCGTCCCGGCCCGCCCGAGCGTGAAGCGGCCCTCGGACGGGGCGCCGGCGCGGTCGTGCTTGCCGGTCAGCAGGCCGCCGGCCAGCGGGTTGTAGGGGATCACACCGATCCCTTCCTCCTCGCACAACGGCAGCAGCTCGCGCTCGATCTGGCGGAAGAGCAGGTTGTACCGAGGCTGCACCGAGTCGATCCGCACCAGCCCCTTGGCCTCGCTGCGCCCGAGGGCACGGGCGATCTTGTAAGCGGGCCAGTTCGACACGCCGACGTAGCGGGCCTTGCCCGCCCGCACCACGAGGTCGAGGGCTTCGAGCGCCTCGTCGAGCGGCGTGGTGGGGTCGTAACCGTGCAGCTGGTACAGGTCGACGTAGTCGGTCCCGAGGCGCCGCAGCGAGGCGTCGATGGCGTCGAGGACGTGCTTGCGCGACATCCCCTGGTCCCAGCGGGGCCGTCCCGTGCGGCCCACGCACTTGGTGGCGACGATGAACTCGTGCCGGCGGCCGGCCAGCCACCGGCCGAGGATCTCCTCCGTGCGGCCCACGGTCTGCAGGTCGCCACCGAGTGGATAGACGTCGGCCGTATCGAGGAACGTGACGCCGCCGTCGGAGGCGGCGTCGAGAATGGCCCGGCTGGTGGGCTCGTCGCACTGCAGACCGAAGGTCATGGTGCCGAGGCAGATGCGCGAGACGACGAGACCCGTGCGTCCGAGATTCACGTGTTGCACGCCGCCGAGAATATGGTCGGGGTCGTGCACGAGGACAGCTACACGATCGTCGAGGACGTGATCGGACCCGGTGAGCCCGGCGACGACCACCACCTGATCGACTACCAGACCCAGGAGCTGGTCTCTCGGCTGTGGAGCACGTACCTGGCCCAAGTGCGCGAGGGCCTGGCACCCTCCAGCGTCGGACCGGTCATGCGGCGGGCGTCCTACTCCCTCGACAACGAGGCCTTCGCCGGCGACAAGCTGCAGCGCGGCATCCGGGCCGTGAGCCGCACCCGCCGCTCGTGCACGTTCGCCGCCGGGTTGTGGCACGCCGACGACGGGCGCATGGTCCACTCGGCCGAGATCGTCACCGTCTTCGTCGAACCCGGCACCGGTTCCGTTGAAGTGCCGGCCGACTTCTGGGCCGCGGTGGAGCAGCTCGAAGGGCGCACCATTCCCGTCACCGAACGGACGGGATGACCCGCCCGGTCAACCGACCTTGCCGCTCCAGTTCCGGGCGTTGCGAACGACCTCGTTGAAGGGTCGGTCGGTGTCGAAGCTCGGCTCGCGCGGGAGACCGAGGGCCCGCTCGCCGATGCCGTTGCGCTGCACTTCGTTGGTGCCCCCGGCGATCGACATGACGCGGCCGTTCAAGTAGTTGACGGCGGGGGTCATGCCCTCGATCTCGCCCGGTTCCCAGAGCAGCGCAGCACCGCGGCCGATCTCCATCCCGATGCGGGCGCGGATCGGGTCGAGGGTGCCCAGGGCCAGCTTCCCGTATGCGGCGATGCCCGAGTCCATCGACGCCGATGCCCGCATGCGGGCGGCGATCCGGCCGTTCAATCGCTCCAGGGCGTAGTCGTTGATGTGGGCCCGGGCCAGCAGCTGGCGCACCACCGGGTCCTTCTCCCGCCCGACCCGCTGAGCCAGCGACACCAGGTCGGAGGGCAGCTGGCGGGCGTCGCCGGGCTCGGGCACGGGCGCCGTTCCCCCGGCGCCCCGCTCGAAGACCAGCATCGTCTGGGCGACCGTCCAACCGTGGTTGACCTCGCCGATGAGGTCGTCGTCGGTGAGCTCGACGTCGTCGAAGAACTCCTGGCAGAACTCGGCGTCGCCGTTGATCTCCTTGATGGGCTGGACCGTGACGCCGGGTGCCGTCGTGGACACGGCGAACCAGGTGAGGCCCCGGTGCTTCGGCACGTCCCAGTCGGTGCGGGCCAGGCACATCCCGTAGTCGGCGTAGTACGCGCCGCTGCTCCAGATCTTGGACCCGTTGAGGATCCAGCGATCACCGTCTCGGGTGGCTCGGGTGCGGATGCCGGCCAGATCCGAGCCGGCCTCGGGCTCGGAGAAGAACTGCACCCACAGCTCGTCCCCGGCCAGGATGCGCGGGATGTGCGTCCGGAGGAAGTGAGGCGAGGCATGGGCCAGCATGGTGCGGGCGCACACGCCGAACGTCGTGCCGCCGGCCACGCCGAAGTCGGGCACCTTGTAGCCGCCGGCCTCCTCGTTGAAGACCCGCTCGTGGGCGACGGAGAGGCCGCGTCCCCCGTATTCGGCGGGGTACGAGATGCCGGCGTAACCACCCTCGAACAGCCGGCGCTGGATGGCCCGCTGCTCCTTGATGCCCTCCACCGTCTTGTGGTCGACGCCACGCAGACGGCGCGCGCTCGCCCCCGCGTCGCGCCGATCGAGGCTCGTCTCCAACCACGCCCGCGCCTGCCGGCGGAAGGTCTCGAGATCGACCTGCTCGTCGCTCACGGCCACCTCCTCACTCTCGGACCGTCACAGCTCCGCCAGCCGGCACACGCGCTCGCGATGCCAGGCGGCGTCGCCGTACAGGGTGGCGTCGGTCGTGAGCCGCCGCAGGAACAGGTGCTGGTCGTGCTCCCATGTGTATCCGATGCCGCCGAAGACCTGGAAGCAGTTCTGGGCCACGTCGATGCCGCAGTCGCCCACGAACGCCTTGGCCATGCTGGCCACCGAGGGGGCGTCGGCGCAGCCGGTGCCCGCCCGCGTGGCCGCCGTCTGGGCCACCGCCTTGCTCATCTCCAACTCGACGCTGGTGTCGGCCAGAAGGTGCTTGACCGCCTGGAACGAGCCGATGGGCCGGCCGAAGGCGATGCGGCTCTTGGCGTAGTCGAGTGCCAAGGTGAAGACGTGATCCATGGCGCCGATCGATTCCGCCACCGTCAAGATGCACGCCAGCGTGAGCTGGCGATCGACGACGGCGTCGGGATCGCCGATCGCACCGACCACGGCTGACGCCGGCACCTCGACGTCGTCGAAGTAGACGTCACCGAATCGGCGGGTGAGGTCGAGGCCGTCGCGGGCGACGACCCGGATACCGGGGGTCTCGCTGCCGAGCAGGAATTGGCCTGGCCCGTCGGCGGTCGTGGCCGTCACCAGCAACCAGTCGACCCGGCCGGCGTCCTGCACGAACGTCTTGTGCCCCGACAAGGTGAACCCGGTGCGATGCGGGACGGCCCGCACGCCCGCGCCCGCCTCCCAGTCGCCGGAGGGGCCGGCGGCGGCCCAGGAGGCGGCGTCCTGGCCGGACACGAGCCGGGCGAGCACCTTGGCGTGGTCGTCGTTGGCGCCGTCGGCGGCGAGGGCATAAGCGGCGACGTTCGTACCCACGAACGCTCCCGGCTGGAGGTGCGCCCCGCGCGCCGAAGCGACGAGAGCGGCATCGAGGACCCCGTTGCCCGACACGCTCCCGCCACCCTGCGCCTCGGGCACGAGGAACGCGAACCATCCGAGGTCGGCCGCCTGGCGCCGGTAGTCGGGCCCGGCGTCGCTGTCACCGGCGGAGAGCTCCCGCACCGCGGTGAGCGGACAAGTCGACTCGATGAAGCGGTTGGTGGTCTGCACCAGCAGTTCCTGATCGCTCGTGAGGTCGACGTCCACGCTGCGTCTCTCGCTTCCTGCGTTCCAAACGGAATTTGGGCGCCGCCCAATCGTACGGGCCGGTCGGAGACGACCGCAATCGACGCCCGCGCAACCATCGGTAACATCACGGCTCCGTGGCGAACGGCAACCCTGACGGCCCGCGCCGCTCGGCGCTGTTGCAGGCTCGGTCGCGCAACACCCGTCACCAACTGGTGCGAACCGCGCTGGCGTTGTGGGACGAGCGCGGCTTCGAACGCGGGATCGAAGAAACCACCGTCGAAGAGATCGCCAAGGCCGCCGGCGTCACCAAGGGCACCTTCTACTTCCACTTCGCCCACAAGGAGGACATCCTCCTCGAGATCGGGTGGGCCGCCGCCGAGGCCATGATGAAGGAAGCGGAGGCGTCGTTGCAGCGGGGCCAGCCGGCGGGGGCGGTCGTCGACGCGCTCCTGTCGTCGCTCGCCAGGCGCGTGTCGCGCGCCCCCCGTCCCGCCGTCATCCGGGCCGCCGCCGAGTTCTCGCGCCGCCAGCACGACCGGCCCACCCGGCCCGACGGCACGGTCCGATTCGGCGACGCCTTCCGTGCCGTCGTTGGCTACGCCGTCGAGCGGGGTGACCTCCCGCCGTCGGTCGACGTCGACGACCTCGCCAACCTGCTCGAGGTCGCCACCATGGACACGCTTCTGCGGTGGGCGGCCAGTGGCGACGGAGCGGCCATCCTGCGCCGCAACCTCCAGCGGCGCGCCGAACTCATCGTCACCGGCGCCTCCGTCGTCTACACCTGGCGCATCTCGCCGACAGCCAACTGAACCGAGCGCATGTCTCGGTTCAGTTCGCCGCGGGCGCGGGCGATCACCTCGGCGGCGGTGGCAGCGACGTCGGCCCCGGCTCGGACGGCGACGTGGATCGGCGCCTCGGGCTTCCAGCGGGCCGGGTCGGTGACGATGAAGACCACCACGCTCGGCGTGCCGACGGCGGCGGCGAGGTGGGAGAGTCCGGTGTCGTTGGTGACCACGATCCGCGCCCTCCGCACCAGGGCGGCCGTGGCACCGAGGGAGAGCCGGCCGGCGAGGTCGACCGTCGGGGCCGCCGTTGCCGCCGCCACTTGTCGGGTTACGCCCACCTCGCCGGCCACGCCGGTGAGGGCCACACCCAGGCCGGTCCTGGCGAGGGCATCCGCGACGAGACCGAACCCGTACGGGTCCCAGCGGCGCGACGGCAGTGAGGCGCCGGCATGGACGACGGCATGGTCGCCCGTGAGGAGCGGCCCGGCCGAGCGGGCGAGCTCGGCGACGTCGTCGGGTCGCTCGGGCCACTCGAGGTGGCGGTGGTGCGTCGCGATGCCCACGGCGCGCAGGGGCACCAACGTGCGCTGGACCTCCGATGTGCAGGGGTCGTCGAGAAACGTGTCGGGATCAGGGCGCGGCGCGCCTGGTCCGGCCAGCCCGGCCGCCCGCCCGGCCCCGAGGGCGGCGATCAACTCGTTGGTGACCGTGCCGTCACCGTGGAGCTGGACGGCGAGGTCGAATCGCCGCGCCCGCATTCGGGTGAGAAAGGCGTCGCCCTCGTCAGGGCCGCCGGCCGTCTCGGGCAGCCCAGGCCACGACGGCAGCGGCTCGAAGTGATCGACGTAGTGCGAGAAGCGTTCGGCGAACCACTCCCGGCCGGCGAGGCCGATGAGGGTGATCTCGGCCGCCGGCATCGCCGTGCGCAGGGAGCGAAGGGCCGGTACGGCGCACAGGAGATCGCCGAGGCCCGGCAAGGCGCGGAGCACGGCGATGCGCAGGGCGCGCCGGTCGCTCACCCGACGGCGAGGCGCTCTTCGGGCTCGATGACGTGGCGGAGCTCGGTGAAGATGTGGCGCAGCCGTCGCGAGATCTGCACCTGGTTCGTGCCCACCCGAGCGGCGATTTCGGCTTGCGTGAGCCCCTCGAAGAAACGGAGCACCAGGATGTACCGGTCCTCGTGGTCGAGCGCGGCGAGCGCCGAGCGCAGCACGATGTGCTCGGGCTCGACGCCGGCGTCGTTCCATCCGAGCGTGTCGCCGTCTCCGTCCTCGTCGTCGAGCAGTGGCACGAGCGAGAGCGTCCGGTACGACCGGAGGGCGGCGGTCGCTTCCTCCACTTCGCCCGCCGTCACGTGGAGGTGATCGGCGAGGTCGGCCGACGAGGGCCCGTGCCCCAGTCGCTGCGACAGCGTCGGCGTCGCTCCCACGACCTGCACCGTCAGGTCCTTCACCCGCCGCGACACACGCAGCGGCCAGGTGCGATCACGGAAATGGCGGCGCAGCTCGCCCAGGACGGTCGGGATGGCGAAGCCGGCGAAGCTCACGCCCCGCCCGGGGTCGTAGCGCTCGACCGCCTTGAGCACGCCGAGCTGGGCGACCTGCACGAGGTCGTCGATGGGCTCACCCCGCCGGCCAAAACGGCGGGCGCAGTAATGGGCGATCCACTGGTGCTCCAGGACGAGGGCGTTGCGCAACGTACGGTCGCCGTCGCGCCGGTATCGCGCGAACCGCTCGGCCGTGGTCTCGTTCTCGACCGGCGGTGTCTTCGGCGGTCGTACCCCACGAGCGTGCATCGTCACCTCGCTGGACTCGGTTCCCCGCCCGCCGTACCCATGTCGAAGCGTTCGACAGACACCAACTTTCAGGATTCAAGTGTTGAGGCGTCGTTGACCTTCGAGGCGGCGCCCGTCAGCGGCGGGCCCCGACGACGTCGCTGAGCAGCTCGTCCCAGTCGACGAGGAACCTCCCCAGCGCATAGCGCTCGACGGCGGCCTGACGCGCCTGCACCCCCACCGCCAGGGCCATCTCACGATCGTTGACAAAGGCCCCGGCCGCCTCGGCCAAGACGTCGACACGCGTGGACACCACGCCGGCGTCAGGGGGCACCGCCTCACCGATCGCCGTCGTCGAGAGGGCGACCACGGGCAGGCCGAGCAGCATGGCCTCGATCAACGTGAGCCCGAGCGACGTCCACCGGAACGGGTGAACATAGACGCGCCGCCGCGCCATCTCGTCGTGGAGCTCGGCCTGGTTCACCTCGCGGCCGCCGAGCGAGGCGGCATCGATCCCGAACAGGTCCAGGGGGGCGCAGGCCGACAACCGACCCAGGAGATCGGTGCCCGTGACCCGTCCGCGCCGGCGCGCCTCGTTGATGGCGACGATGCCCCGCGGTAGCTCGCCGTGGGCGCGGTGGCCGGGGTCGACGACGCCGTGCTCGATGACCCTCCAGGGTGCTCGCCCGCTGTCCCAGAACAAGGCGTTGAAGTGGCTGACGTGAACGACGGTGATGTCGTCGCGGTTGGCGAGCGGATGTCGCATGTCGCCCACCGGGCCCGGGGGCGTGTTGTGCTCGACGTACACGGCCGCCACGTCCCGGCCGGGACGTCGTCCCCCGAGCCAGGTCGGTGCCAGGGCCAGGTCGAGAGGCCGTTGCAAGACGACCACGTCGATCGGTTCGCGGGCGGCGGCGGCCGGGTCGACCTCCTCGACGTCGGCCGGCCACGTGTAGGTCCTCGCCCGTCCGAGACCGTCGGGACCGCGGTCGGGTAGGCACGGGACCAGGTAGCGATGACCACCCTGGACGAACGATGTCGTCCACGACCCGTGCACGTGCCAGAGAAGGATGGTCAACGGCGCCTCCACGGTGGCTCCATTCCCTGTCGTCGGCGCGTTAGTCGGCTCCTGTATGGGAGCAGGCGGCGTTGGGAACCTCGACGCTTGAAGCGCCTCGAGTTTCAGCTGTCACACCCGTCACCCCGAGAAGGACCCTGACGATGCTCGTTGCCAGCCATCCGCCGCCCGGTCGCCGCGCCCTCGTGAGCCGCCTCGACAGCATGGGCGACGTCTTGCTGACCGGGCCGGCCGTACGCGCCGTGGCGGCTCGGGCCGAGGTCGTCTACCTCACGAGCACGCGCGGCGCGGCGGCGGCCTCGCTGCTGCCAGGGGTCGGCGAAGTGATCGTCCACGACGCGGCGTGGATCGCCGCCGACCCCCCGCCCGTCGGCCGGAACGACCTCGAGCGGCTCGTCGAACGGATCGCCGCCGCCGGCGTCCAGACGGCGTGCATCCTCGGATCGTCGCACCAGAGCCCGTTGCCCCTGGCCATGCTGCTGCGGTTGGCAGGAGTCGACAGCATCGCCGCCGTCAGCCACGAGTATCCGGGCAGCTTGCTCGACCGACGGATCCCCGGCGACCCCGACGGACACGAGGTCGAGCGGAACCTGCGGGTGGTCCGGCGGGCCGGGTTCGAACTGCCCGATGGCGACGACGGCCGCCTTCGCGTGGAGGCCTCGCCGATGCCTCCGGTCCACGTCGCGCCCGGGACGGTGGTCGTCCATCCCGGGGCGTCGGCGCCGGCGCGGACGTGGCCGGCGGCCCGCTAGCAGTCGTTGGTGGCGCGCTTGATCGGCGCCGGCCATCGGGTGCTCGTCACCGGCGACGTCGACGAGGGTGAGCTCGTCGCCTTCGTGGCCGGGGCCGGGGCCTGCCCTGTCGTCGGTGTGGCGCTGGCCGACCTGGCGAGCATCATCGGCGCCGCCGACGTCATGGTGTGCGGCAACACGGGACCGGCGCATCTCGCCGCCGCGATGGCGACCCCGGTCGTCGAGATCTATGCACCCACCGTGCCCGCCGAGCGGTGGGCGCCGTGGCAGGTTCCCCATGTGCTGCTCGGCGACTCGGACATCGCCTGCTCCGGCTGCCGCCAGCGCGTCTGCCCGATCGAGGGTCAGCCGTGCCTGGCGGCCGTGAGCGACGCCGACGTGCTCGACGCCATCGAGGCCGTTCGGCACGGCGCGGCCACGGTGGCGGGAGTGCCGGCATGAAGGCGCGGCGGGTCGCCCTCGTGTCGGAGCACGCCAGCCCGCTGGCCACCCTGGGCGGTGTCGACGCCGGCGGCCAGAACGTCCACGTGGCCGCCTTGGCCCGGGAGCTCACCCGACTCGGCTGCCAGGTCACGGTCCACACCCGCAGGGACTCGCCCGACGGGCCCGACCTCGTGCGAACCCGCGACGGCTACCTCGTCGATCACGTCGAGGCCGGACCGGCGGCACCGATACCGAAGGACGCCATCTTCCCGCACATCGACGAACTGGCCGCCGGTCTCCGCCACCGATGGCGGCTCGAGCCGCCCGACGTCATCCATGCCCACTTCTGGATGTCCGGGGTGGCGGCCTTGGCGGCGCGGCCGCCGACGGATCCGCCCGTGGTGCAGACGTTCCACGCCCTTGGTGCCGTCAAGCGGCGACACCAGGGAGTGGCCGACACCAGCCCCGCCGCCCGGCTCGGGCTCGAGCAGATGTTGGCCCGCAGTGTCGACCTCGTCATCGCCACGTGCCGCGACGAGGCGAGGGAGCTGGCGGCGCTGGGTGCGCCGGCCAACCGGGTACGGGTCGTGCCGTGCGGCGTGGACCGGTCGGTCTTCACGCCGTCGGGTCCGACGGCGCTGCGCCGGTCCGACGCGCTGCGGCTCGTCACGGTTGGCCGCCTGGTGCCTCGCAAGG
>JBKOXV010000076.1:0-6200 GCA_046725105.1 bacterium
TACCTGCGCGGCCGCCTGATCGAGGCTCAGGAGGTGGCCGAGGAATGTGAGGCGCTCGCGGAACGCATCGGCGAGCCTTCGCGGCCAGCGATGCTCACGCGGATGTGGCGGCTCATCGCCACGATCTCCGCCGGCGACCACGGCGCCGCACTCGCCGGCCTTCAGGCCCTGTGCGAGGCCGAATGGGATCCTCATCATCGCATCCCGCTCCACCAGGCCATCGCGTGCTGGCGCTCGCGGCTCGACGGAACCGCGAGCGCCGACGAGGTGCACGCGCGGATCGCCGCTGGCCGGAGGGATATGGCGGACGCGCGATGCACCCGATGCGGCCTCGAGTTCATCAGGGCGGCCACGGAATCGCTGGCGCGCATCGGCGACGTAGCCGAGGCTGTGCGCTGGTTCGAGGAGGCTGAGCACGCGCCGCAGCGGGGCGACCTTCAAGCGTGGGACCAGTTACGGGCCCGATCGGCCCTCGCCGCAGCGGGGCGCGGGGATGGTGCCTCGCTTCAAGAAGCCGTCGACAGGGCGGACGGACTGGGGATGCGCATCGAATCGATCTGGGCGCGCACGAGCCTCGCGCGCGCCAACGCGGCCGAGGGCGACACGGCCGGAGCGGAGACGATCCTTTGGGACGCCTCGGCGATCGCCGAGGAAGTGGGGGCCGCGACCGAGAGAGCCCATGTCGACCAGCTCCTGCGCCAGCTGGGCATCCGGACGTGGCGACGCGGGCCCCGCACACGAGCGAGCGGTGACCTCTCTGTCCTCAGCGACCGCGAGCGGGAGATCGCGAATCTGATCGCGAGTGGCGCCAGCAACCCGGACATCGCGCGCACGCTGTTCCTGTCGCGCAAGACGGTCGAGCGACATGTCTCGAGCATCCTGGGGAAGCTCGAGGTGAAGAATCGTGCCCAGCTTGCGGCCAGGGTTGCGGCCGGCGACGGAGGTCGCGAGCACCGAGCGGCCGAGTTGACTCATCGCGACGACGCCTGACGATCACACTGGGCCTGCAGGTCATCCCACGCGCAGCTCACCGACTTCGCAGCCCTCTACGACGCCCGACCAGCACATTCGCTCGTCGAGCAGGACGCCGTACGGGCCGCGGGCTGCCCGTCTACCGATTGTTCCTCCAGGTCTCGACCGTCGGGGCTCATGTGATGAAGGAGACGTCATGCACGGATACGTGGCCCAGCGGCGCGGCCGGTTCTACGCGGTGATCTACGAGGGCCGGGACCCGGTCACGGGCAAGGAGGTTCGGCGGTGGCATCCGGCCGGCACCGACCGCGCCGAGGCTGAGCGGCTCGCTGCCACGCTGGCCGCGACCGAGCAGGGCCGGGTCGACGCGGTGCGGTCCCTGACCTTCGGCGCCTACCTGACCCGCCAGTGGCTCCCGTCCAAGAAGCTGCACCTGGCCACCAGCACCTACCGGGGCTATGAGCGCAACGTGAAGCTGCACGTGCTCCCCGCGCTCGGACGGATCCCGATTCGTCGCCTGCGCTACCAGCAGATCGAAGCGCTCTACGGCACGCTGCTCCACCCGAGCGACCGTCGAGGCCTGGCACCCAAGTCCGTGTACTCCCTGCACCTGATCATCCGAGGGTCACTCGATGACGCGGTTCGGCGCGGGCTGGTCAGCCGCAACGTCGCCGCGCTCGCCCGGGCACCCAAGCAGCGATCACTGCAGCGGATCGAAGGCACAGCGCTGACCGACGAGGAGCTGCGCCGCTTGCTGCGCACCGCAGCCGGACACCGGTTCTTCCCGATCCTGTGGCTCACCGCGATGACCGGGATGCGCCGCAACGAGGTCCTCGGCCTCAAGTGGACCGACCTCGACGTCAAGAAGCGCCGGCTGGCGCTCAACCGCGGCCTCGTCGCCGTCGGCTATGAGGTCCACCAGACCCGCGGCAAGACCAAGACCGCGAGGCGCAACATCGACCTCGACCAGACCACCCTCGCCGTCCTCGACGGATGGCGTGCCTTCCAAGCTGCCGAGTTCGCCGCCGTCGGCATCGACAACACCGAGCAGTGGGTCTTCACCGACGGCGATGGTGAGCCGGTCCACCCCCACGCCGTCTACGAGTCGTTCCGGCGGATCGTGCACAACGCCGACATCCCGAAGATCCGGTTCCACGACCTCAGGCATACCCACGGCAGCCTGCTCATCAAGGAAGGCATCCCCGTGAAGGTCGTGAGCGAGCGCCTCGGCCACGCCCACATCGCCCACACCATCCAGACCTACCAGCACCTCCTGCCCGGCATGCAGGCCGACGCCGCCCGCACCACCGAACGCCTCGCCCACCCCGTTCCCACGACGGAGGGCGACACGGTGGAACGCCGGAGGAACAACCGGAGGAACACCGCCTGACCCGTAGGAACGCTCCAACAACGAGCAAGGCCCAGGTCGCTGACCTGGGCCTTCACTCATGTCTTGGTGGCGGGGGCGGGATTTGAACCCGCGACCTTCGGGTTGAGGTCCGCTCGAGTACCTCATCGGCGAGCTGTCGGTCAGCGAGGGCGCGAGAGAGCTGCAGCGTGCCGATGAGCAGCGCGAACAGGCTGAGCGTCTGTCCGCGCGCCGACTGGGGATCGCTGGGAGCCAGGCGGGAGGCGATCTGGTCGACCAGTGCCAGGACCCCGTCGGTGTAGGCGTGCTTGGTGGCCTCGCCACAGCGCCCGATCTCGTCGAGCAGCGCTGCGGATGGGCAGCCGTGCTCTGGGTCGTCGCGGTGCTCGATCGACAGGTACTCGCGCACCAACTGCTCGACTCCCTGGCGGTCGGTGGCCTGCGCGCGGTAGCGCTCGAGCTGTTGGTGCAGCTGGTCGGCGACCGCCGTGGCGACGAGGTCGTCCTTCGATGCGAAGTGGTTGTAGAAGGCACCGTTGGTCAGCCCGGCGTCGGCCATGAGCACGGAGACGCCGGAGCCGTCGATGCCATCACACTTCAAACGGTGACCGGCGGCCTCGATGATCCGCCGCCTGGTCGCTTCTTTGTGTTCCTTGCCGTACCGGGCCACACGCGCCTCCTCGTGTCCAACGACACATTGCCGTCTCGCTCCGACGAAGATTATAGTACGATCATAATCCAATACGACGGGAGCGCACAATGACAGCAACTCGGCCGGTGGCAGTGCCCACGACAGAGCGGACCGCCACGACGAGGGTCGATCGAGCGGCGAGCGGCAACGTGGTCACGTCGTACAAGGACGCACCGACCCGCACCGTCTCCGCCGGGGGTATCGACTTCGCCTACCGCGAGCTCGGCCCCGGGGCTGGCGTGCCGGTGATCTTCCTCACCCACCTGGCCGCCGTCTTGGACAACTGGGACCCTCGAGTCGTCGACGGCATCGCCGCCCGGCACCGGGTGATCACGTTCGACAACCGCGGCGTTGGCGCTTCGAGCGGTTCCACGCCCAAAGCGATCGAGGAGATGGCGACGGACGCCGTCGCCTTCATCCGGGCGCTGGGTCTCGGCCAGGTCGACCTCTTCGGCTTCTCGATGGGCGGCATGATCGCCCAGGTGATCGCCGCGGACGAACCGCGGCTCGTCCGCAAGCTGATCCTCGCCGGCACGGGTCCCGCTGGCGGCGACGGCATCACGAACGTGACCCGGATCGCGCACCTCGACACGCTTCGAGGGCTCATCACCTTGCAGGACCCGAAGCAGTTCCTCTTTTTCACCAGGACGCCCAACGGGCGTCGAGCCGGCAAGGCGTTCTTGGCACGCTTGAAGGAGCGCACCGAGAACCGCGACAAGGCCATCTCGCTCAGGTCATACGGCGCCCAGCTCAAGGCGATCCACCGCTGGGGCAAGCAGCAGCCTGCCGACCTATCGGTCATTCGTCAGCCGGTTCTCGTCGCCAACGGCGAGAGCGACCGGATGGTGCCGACGACGAGCTCGGTCGACCTGGCACGGCGCCTGCCGGACGCGGATCTGGTGGTCTACGCCGACGCCGGCCACGGCGGCATCTTCCAGTTCCACGGGCAGTTCGTCGACAAGGCGCTCGAGTTCCTCGCGCAGTAGCCGACGAGGGCGGGGCCGGACAAGCGCCCTCGCCCGCACCTCCAACGACGCGCCCGAGTCGTCACTTGGACGCCGGCCTCGTCTCGCCACGCCCCGCCGCGACCGCGGCAACCCAACACACCACGAGACCGTGACCATCACGGCCATGACACGGAGGGATCAGTTCATGAAGGTTGAAGGTGCAGCTGCACTCGTCACCGGTGCCAACCGTGGGCTCGGCGCCGCCATCGCCCAGGTGTTGCTCGACTCTGGTGCCAAGGTGTACGGCGCCGCCCGCGACACCACGAGCATCGCGAACCGAGACGTCATCCCGGTCCTGCTCGACGTGACCAGCGCCGACGACATCGCCAACGCGGCGCGCACGTGCGGTGACGTCTCCATCGTCGTCAACAACGCGGGCATCCTCCGAAGCTCCGCATCACTGGCACCAGGCGCCGTCGACGCGGCGCGGGCCGAGATGGAAACGAACTTCTTCGCCTCCATGCGGATGGCGCGAGCGTTCGCGCCGGTCCTGCGCGAGAACGGCGGCGGCGCACTGGTGAACGTCCTGTCGGTCCTCTCGTTCATCTCCATGCCCCAAGGCGCCACCTACAGCGCGTCGAAGGCCGCCGCGTGGTCGCTCACGAACGCGCTTCGCATCGAGCTCCGACACCAGAGAACGCTGGTCGTCGCCGTGCACGCCGGGTTCATCGACACCGACATGGCCGCCGGTGTGAGCGCGGAGAAGATCAGCCCGCAAGCGGTCGCAACCCAGATCGTCGCGGCCATCGAAGCCGACGCCGAGGAGGTCCTCGCCGATCCGACCAGCGAGACGGTGAAGGCGGCGCTGCCCAACGACCTGACGGCGCTGTACCCCGCTCTGCAGGCACAGTGGGACGCAGCAGCGGTCGGCCGATGAGCACCGTGAACCGGAGGGACGTGCCGACCCGCACGGTCGACGTCGGCGGAGCGGAGTTCGCGTACCGGGAGCTCGTCCGAGATCGCGTCAGGGTCAGCGACGTACGACGTGTCGAACAGGTCGTCGTCACATGCCCAGTCCCTCTGAATGCTCACGTTGCTTCATCGGGGTTGGACCGCTCGTTGCGTCAGATCCAGCCATGAACGCCTTCATCAGCGATCGATACAAACCCAGCGATGACGGCCGGATCGCCGACGTGCCAGAACCGGTGCCGGCCGACGGCCAGGTGTTGGTCCAGATCCACGCGGCCGGTGTGAACCTGCTCGACTCCAAGATCCGCAGCGGCGAGTTCAAGCTCATCTTGCCCTACCGGATGCCTCTCATCTTGGGCAACGACGTCGCCGGCGAAGTTGTGCGGGTGGGACCGGGGGTGCGGCGGTTCAACGTCGGTGACGAGGTGTACGCCCGCCCCGACAAGGGCGCGATCGGCACCTTCGCAGAGCTCATCGCGATCAACGAAGCCGACGTGGCGCTCAAGCCGAGATCACTCTCGATGGAGGAAGCAGCCTCCATCCCGCTGGTGGGTCTGACGGCATGGCAGGCACTCGTCGAGCGAGCGAACCTGCAGCCCGGACAGAAGGTCTTCATCCAGGCAGGGTCGGGCGGCGTGGGCACGTTCGCCATCCAGCTGGCGAAAAATCTCGGGGCCACCGTGGCCACGACCACCAGCGCCGCGAACGTCGAGTTGTCGAGGGCCTCGGCGCAGACATCGTCATCGACTACAAGACACAGGACTTCGAGGACATCCTCGACCACTACGACGCGGTGCTGCACAGCCAGGACGGCACGACGCTCGAGAAGTCGCTCCGTGTCCTGAAGTCAGGTGGGCGGCTGATTTCCATCTCCGGTCCACCTGACCCCGCCTTCGGGGACGACATCGCTGCACCCTGGTTCGTCAAGCCGATCCTGCGCGCCGGCAGCTCGACGACCCGGCGAAGAGCGAGACGCCTCGCGGTCGACTACTCGTTCCTCTTCATGCGGGCGAACGGAGCGCAGCTGACCGAGATCACCGCGCTGATCGACGCCGGGATCATTCGTCCCAGTCTCGACAGGACACTTGCCTTCGCGGCGACAAACGAGGCCATCGCCTTTGTCGAATCCGGTCGCGCCAAGGGCAAGGTCGTGGTGACGATGCGATGACGTGCACTGCCACAGATGACACCACATCTGACATCAGGGGGCGGCGGTGAGCTGATCGCAACGCGACGCGGCGTCAGACCGGCT
>JBKOXV010000284.1:0-9148 GCA_046725105.1 bacterium
CGCGAGAAGCGAGCCCTCGTCCTCAACGGCGCCTACGCCGAGCACCCCGAACGATTCGTCCGCAACCCACCCCAACCACCGGCGCTGCCCACCGCCGTGTGGATCAACGAGCCGAAGGAGGACGCCGCTACGACACAGTGACTCCCGAAGAAATCTGCCTCAGAAAGGTTGACACAGAGGGCCAGGCTGACGTCGGCATCGCCATCGGCGCCGGAACTGATGTGGCGATTGAGACCGCCGATGTCGTCCTCATGCGTTCGGATCCGCTCGACGTCCCGATAGCTCTGACGATCGGGAAGGGCACATTGCGGAAGATGCGCCAGAACCTGGGCTGGGCCATCGGTTACAACTCGATCGCGCTCCCGATCGCGGCCGGTGTCTTCGAGCCGGCATTCGGGCTCGTGCTACGGCCAGAGATCGCGGCGCTCTCGATGTCGGGTTCGAGCTTCATCGTTGCGGTTAACGCTCTTCTCCTCAAGCGCCTGCCCCTTCCCCGCACTCCAAGCGGTCCGTTGGAGGCGACACAGCCCGCGCCCGAGCCGACCCCGGAACCTGCGCCCGCCAGCCGCGCCTGAGGAAGCGGCGGCCGTCATGCGCCCTTTGTGGACCTCACGGCCAAGTGCGAGCCACCGGTAGCCTCACCCAGATGGCTTCCGGTGCGACCCCGTCAGAACGACGTCCCGTCGGTGCGCTCGAGGCCGAAGTACTGGCCTTTCTCTGGAAGTCGCCGACGGCGATGACCCCGGGCGAAGTCCTCGAGGGCAGCGGGCTCGATCTCGCCTACACGACCATGATGACGATCTTGACTCGCCTCTGGAAGAAGGGCCTGGTTGATCGGGAACGTGACGGCCGCGCCTATGCCTACAGGCCGAGGCTCGACGAAGCGGACTACGGGGCGCGCTCCATGAAGGACGTGCTCGGACAGGCCAGTGATCGGGCCGCCGTCCTGAGCCGTTTCGTCGACAAGCTGCCGCGCAAGGACGTCCAGGCGTTGCGCAAGCTCCTGGACGGCCCAGCGCGGTGAGGTGGTCCGTTCTCCTTCCAGCGGCCGCTCCTCTGGCTGCGTGTCTCGCCGTGGGCGGCGTTCACCGACGGATTCCTCCCCGCGCCGCCACCTGGTTGCTCACGGTGCTCATCGCCCTCGCCGGACTAGGCGTGGCTTGGGCCGTCGCCTTGCTGGCCGTCGGATTCGTCGCGCAGCGTCACGTTCCTGCTCTCGAGCTGTGGTGGTGTACCGACATCTACGGACATGCCCATGTGCCGTGGCTCGTGGGCGTCGCCGCCGTCGCGCTCCTGGTGGGCATGGTCGGGCGCGCGCTCGGTGCTCACCAGCGGTACCGGCACTACCTCACGCTGTCGGGTGAGCCGGTCGAGATCGTGCCCTCGGCGGCGCCGATGGCAGTCAGTCTTCCCGGACGGCCAGGTCGCATCCTCATCTCGACGGGCATGCTTCGCAGCCTGGAAGCTGACGAGATCCACGTCGTACTCGCACATGAGCACGCACACATCCGCCACCACCACCACCTCTTCCTTGCCGTGGCCGACGTTGCGGCAAGCGCCGTTCCGGTCCTGCGGTGGACACAGAACCAGATTCGGCATACCACCGAGCGCTGGGCGGACGAGACTTCAGCAGCTCAAGTCGGTGACCGCCGACTTGTCGCCCGCGCCATCGCCCGGGCCGCGCTCGCCAGCGACCATCACGGTCGAACTGCGGGCCTCGGCATGGCCACCACCGGAGTGGCGGCGAGAGTGGAGTCCCTCCTTGGACCGCGCACGAGCGGCGGCGCCGCGAGCGTGGCGGGACTCGCAGTTGGCCTCGCCTCGTTCGCCGTGGCGCTGGTGGGCTCAGGAGTACAGCTCCACCATCTGGTTGCGTTCGTGGGTGCGATCTGCTGAGCCTCCAGCCCGAGTCCTTCGAGCGGCGACGTACGGGCCGTTCACGAACCGAAGGCGGCCTGAGGTCGGCATGACGCCGGTTCGCCCGCGGTGAGCCGGCAGTACTACTACGTTCTGTAGTCGCTACCCGGTCCGAGTCGGGGCGTCGCCGCGAAGCGTCTGTAGACGCCGTGTGAACTCCTCGTCGTCGAGTTCGCCGGCGGCGTAGCGCCGCTTGAGCGTCTCTTCAGCTGTTGGCGAGCTGTCTGCCGACGATGTGTTCGAGAAGCCTCGTACAGCGAGCCAGATGGCCACGCCGACAAGCGCCCAGAACACCAGCATGGAGAGGCCCATGAAGAACCACGCCCAGCCGTTCCAGTCCCCGTCCCAGTACATCATCTGGTCCTCCTTTGCGCAGAACCACCTTCAGCATGCCGTCCGTCCGGGCCGATGCGGCAGTGCCGAAGGTCCCGTTCTTGTACGAGTGCTCCGAGGCGCGCCGCGAAGAGCGCGGAACCATCGCGGGCCGCGTTCCCTGCGAGTCATCTCCGCGCCGAGTGGCGGCGTCTTCGCGGCCTGGACCTTCGGCCCCCGCCGAAGCGCCTGCTGTGCGGTTCGATGCCAGGATCGTCGAAGGGAGCGACTACAGGGCTGCCCGGCCGAAACGGCGAGACCACCGGCGTCGAGGGGCCGTGACCAACGGGATGAACCGGGACGAGCCTCCGGAGAATCCGCAGCTCAGCGGGCTGGACGTGACTAGGAGGGACGATCGGACCAGGACTCTTAAACCGCTGACGATGGCCTTGGCCAACCACCTCGAAGACTGGGAGTACCAGGTGCGGCGCGAATACGACACCGAGCTCGACGACACCGACGACTCGGCGGGTGACGATGCCGAGAAGTCTCGCCGGCGGCGGCGCGGCGAGTGATGGCCGTGGACTCAGGGAACGAGGTCGAAGGCGTCCGCATGGCGCGGCCGCACGACGGTGAAGTCGCGCCGGTTCAACGTGGGGAGCCGGACGATCCCGAGCCGTTCAGCAACACTGACCAACGAGGCATCCACGAGACGAGACCAAGGTCGGCGTACTCCTCGATCAGCCTGACGCAGCGGGCATAGTCGTCGAGGCTGAGATCGACGACCTCGATCCGTCGGGTGGTGACGAGACGCAGGAAGCGGGCTTCAGCCAAGGGTCCGAGCCGGCGCTCGATGAGCCAGGCCGTCTCGGGCACCACGGGCGCTGGGACGATGAGGCGCCAGAGTGGTCACGGAGCACCGCGCTGCAGCGTGCGTTGTCGGAGGTGTCGAGGTCGGCAGCGGCGAGGAACACGCACGTGTCGACCAGCACCGCTCCTCAGATGCCTTCGGCCGACTTGGCGTCGGCGGCGTCCCGCCGGATGTCGGCCGTGTCGACCGGTTCGTGGCGGCCGGACGCGCCCGAACCAATGAAGGCCTCCAGTGCGTCGTCGACCGGGAACCGTTCGTCGAGGGCTTCCACCGCCGTCTGGTCGACGGTCTTCCCCCGACGCGCCGCCGCCGCCCGGAGGCGAGCCGCCAACTCGTCGGGGATCGTCACCGTGAAGCTCACGGTTCAAGCCTAGGCGCCGCGGTCTTGCGACCACGCCCACAGGCGCACAAGGAGAGGCTGTCATGAGTCACGTACGCCGGCTGCCCAATGGTCGCTTCGAGGCGCGTTACCGCGCACCCGACGGCCGAGGACGCTCGCGACGATTCGCGACCAAGCGCGACGCCCAGACCTTTCTTGCCAACATCCTCATCGAGCGGGCAACTCGGCGCCTGGCGTGACCCACGCGGCGCCCGCATGCCGCTCGGCGACAGGGTCGAACAGTGGCAGGCGACGGTGGTCGACCTCCGCGCCTCCTCACTGGCTCGAGACGACTCCTACCTTCGCAACCACGTCCTCCCGCGCTTCGGCGCGGCCCGCCTCGGAGCCATCACGCCCTTCGAGGTCCGCCGGTGGATCTCCGACCTGACCAACCGCGGCCCCAGCCACACTGCACAAAGCCCACCAGACCCTCTCGAAGATCATGCAAGCCGCGGTCGACGCCAACCTGATCGCCCAGTCTCCGTGCCGGAGGACGCCACTTCCACGGATCGAGCGGGAGGAGATGCGATTCCTCGAGCCGGAGGAGATCGCCGCGCTCGCCGAGGTGATCACTCCGCGCTACCGGGCGCTCGTGATCCTCGACACCTACTGCGGGCTCCGCCTCAGTGAGCTGGCCGGACTCCGACGCCGCCAGATTGACCTCGCGGCTGGCGCGGTCCGGGTGGCCGAGAACGCCGTCGAGGTGCGGAGCGAGGTCGTCTGGGGCGCGCCGAAGACACGCGCCGGCCGGCGCACGATGCCCATGCCGAGCGGCGTCCGGACCGCCCTCGAGGAGCACCTCGTCGCCTACGTCGACGCCAACCCCGATGCGGTCGTATTCGCCGGAGCGGGAGGTGGCGTACTGCGCGCCGGCCAGTGGCGGGCGCGCCACGGCACGGCGCCGTGCGAGCCGCCGGACTCGAACCGCTACGGCCCCACGACCTTCGCCACACCGCCGTCGCACTCTGGATCGCCGCTGGTGCGAACCCCGGGCAGATCGCCACCTGGGCGGGCCATACGTCCGTGTCGGTCGTGCTCGATCGCTACGGCCACCTGCTCGACGGCTACGAGGCCGTCGTGCTGAACCGTCTCGATGCGTTCTTGGCGTCGGCCCCCTGTGCCAACAGGTGACGACGCGTCCCGCGGGTTTCCGCGGGTTTTCGCGGGGCCGGCCACCTGACGACACCGATGGGGAGCGGTCGCACGTCGCTGACCTGCGACCGGAGCGGTGGGCGCGGAGGGACTCGAACCCCCGGCATCTGCCTTGTAAGGGCAGCGCTCTGACCAGCTGAGCTACGCGCCCGGGACGCCCGACTCTACCGACGCAGGGTCCGCGGTGGGCAACGACCCGTTGGCTACCGTGCCTGCGATGGCCGTACGGAGTAGCGCGGGTGGTGAGCTGCTGCGTCGCTATCTCGACGAAATCGGGGCCCACCCGTTGCTGACGTCGGCCGACGAGGAGACGCTGGGCCGCGCCCTGGAGGCCGGTCGGGCCGCCGCCGCCGAGCTCGATGGCACGCCCCGGCCCGGACCGCGCCGGCGGGCCGAGCTGGAGGCCGTCCTCACCGACGCCGCCGACGCCCGCCGGCATTTCATCCAGGCCAACCTCCGGCTCGTCGTGTCCGTCGCCCGGCGCTACGAGTCGAGCGGGCTGGCGCTGCTCGACCTCATCCAGGAGGGCAACCTCGGCCTGATGCGCGGCGTGGAGAAGTTCGACCATCGCCGCGGCTTCAAGTTCTCCACCTACGCCACGTGGTGGATCCGTCAAGCGATCGGCCGGGCCATCGCCGACAGCTCCCGCACGATCCGTGTGCCCGCCCACGTGCGCGAGAACTACGCCCTCATCGACGCCAGCACCGAACGCCTCGCCGCCGCTCTCGACCGGCCGCCGACTCCGGCCGAGATCGCCGACGACACTGGGCTCACCGAACAGCGCGTCGAGCTCGTCCAGCGTCATCGCACCCAGCTGCTGTCGCTGTCGACGCGCCTGTCGGTCGACTCCGACACCGAGCTGGCCGACACCATCGTCGACACAGAAGCGACGGGTCCCTACGACGCCGCCGCCGCCGCCCTCGAGCGGGAGGCGTTGCGTGCCCAGCTGGCTCGCCTGTCAGAACGGGAGCGCCGGGTGCTCAGCTTGCGCTTCGGGCTCGACGAGCCCGGGCCTCAGACGCTCGCCGAGATCGGGGAAGAGTTCGACCTCACCCGCGAGCGGATCCGCCAGATCGAGGCCCGCGCCCTCGGCAAGCTCCGCCACCCCAGCGTCGCCCGGCTGTGGGTCCACGACGAACGACAGGCGCCCGCCTCACCCCCCGGCGTCACCGCGCCGGCGGGCCAGCGCGCCTAGCGCGCTCACCGTCTCGTGTTGGAGGTCGGGGAGCTCGTCCGGCGCGAACCACCGGCTCTCCACGATCTCGGCCGAGGCGGACGCGGCGGCATGGGCGGTGCCGTCACGAGGCCGAGCCGCGAACACGACGTCGACCCGTCGCTCGTACGGGTCGACGACGACGGCCGGCTCGCCCAGCAGTTCCACGTCGAGGCCGACCTCCTCCCTCACCTCGCGGCGGGCGCCGTCGGCGACCTCCTCGCGGGGCCGGCACAACCCGCCCGGGATCGCCCACCGCGGCCGGTAGCTGTGCCGTACCAACAACAGGGCGCCGTCGTCGCGATGGATGACGCACATGGCACCAACCGTGTACGACGGGCTGAGGGCGTGCACGGCCGCCAGCCGGAGGTGATTCGGCAACCGCCGGAACAGGCGCAGCAGGGCACGGTGGACCCGATCGTTCACGAGGTCGACCGCCGGGCCGCCAGAAGCGCGTCGATCAGCTCGGGGGTGGCGGCGGCGACCGGGGTACGCCGGGCGGAGTGCTGGAGCACGACGAGCTCACGGCCGAGGGCGTCGACCACGGGAGCGCCGGCTTCCCGGCACACGAGCAGCCCGCCCAGGTAGTCCCACGGCCCGTGGGCATCCAAGCTGCAGTCGACGAACGCATCCAGCACGCCCGAGGCCACCGCGCACAGGTCCAACGCCGACGCGCCCAGCGATCGGGACTGGGCCCAGCCGAAGTGGCGAGGCGGCCATCCCGACAGGCCCACGAACGCCTCGTCGATGCGCTCGCACGCCGTGGGCGCGATCGGGGCGCCGTCACGCCGGGCGCCACCACCGCGCACGGCCTCGAACCGGGTGCCGTGGACGAGGTCGTGGACGACGGCGGCGAGCGGACCGGCCTCGTCGACGGCGCACAGCGAGGTGGCGTACCAGGGCACGCCGCGGAAGGCGTTGGTGGAGCCGTCCAGTGGATCGACGACGACGGTGATGTCGGCCACGTCGGGTCCGTCGCCGGCCCGTAAGCCGCTCTCCTCCGACAGCACGGTGACGCCGGCGCCGTCGAGCACGGCGTGGGCGGCGGCGTCCGCCACCAGGTCCGACTGGTACTGGCCGGCGGTCGTCCCGGCCAGACCCCACTCGTCGGCGCCGCCCAGCGCGGTGGCCACGGCGTCGGCGGTGCGGTGCAGGAGCACCAGCACGGCGGCGGGGTCCGATGCCGGTGCGCGCCTCATTGGGTGGACGATGGTGGCAGGCTGTGAGGGCCCTGTCCATCATCGACCAGCGAGGAGGACCCGCCTGTGGCGGTCATCGACGTGCCCGGCTTCGTCACGGATCTGAAGGAGCACGCCGTCGAGCATGGCTTCCACGTGCACGACGAACGGCACTTTGTCGAGACCTACTCGTTGAACCAGGCGTGGGAGGTCGACCTCCACCCGGAGGAAGCGTGCGACGGCCCCATCGATCTCCATCTCGAGCTCCGGGTCGATCCCCGGATGCTCCTGGCGTTCGAGGACGCCGTCCACCAGCTGCCCGACCCGGACGACCCCCCGCCGGACGAGTTCCACTTCGCCCTGCTGTTCGCGTGGCGGCTCGGGCCGCTCCCCGATCCGCCCGACCTCCTCGTCCTCGCCACCGAGCTGGCCGGCCTGGGCGGCGTCGACCTGCCGATCGAGGTGTCCGCCGTCGACTCCTTCGCCACGGTCACCGACGCTCCGGAGCGGAGCCTCTCGCTCGTCGGGCGGGTCGAGGTGTCCCTCGCCGACCTCCTCTCGGGCGAGCGCATCCTGTGCGACACGCTCGACCGATGCCGCGCCGTGAGCCTGTTCCTGCTCGACCGAGCGCCGGCGTGGCTGGGCGAAGGATGACCGTCGGAGGGTGTGCAAGTCTGTCGGTCGACGCGTCGTGAGGGGTCGCCAGTGAACGTGCACGAGCTCATCGAGATCCTGAAGGACTATCCCGAAGACACAGAGATCGAGATGGGGATCATCGCCCCCGTCACCGACGAGGACCAGATCGCCGTCGATCGCTACCCCATCGAAGGTGTCCTGCCCTGGGAGGACGACGAAGCTACGGACGGCGACGGCGAGTCCGTGCTGTGGTTGATCGGTGGTGAGGAGGACGACGTCGAAGCGTTCCTCGACGCCATCGAGGACGAAGAGCACCACGAACACGACCACCACGACGCCGGTCCCGCCGAGGGCTGACCCGGCGGCGTTCGTCCCGACGTCCGTCGACGTGACGGAGATCCACCGCCGCGATGGAAACCGTCACCTGGGCGGCGGGGTTCGCTCCCTCACGTGATGCGGAAGACGTGACTGGCCCACGCCGGGCGGTCGACGTAGAGCCCGCCGGTGGCCATGTCGGTGCCGTCGCGCTCGTAGGTAGCCCCGTCGAGGACGTCGAACAACGTCCACGTGCGCCCGGCGAAGTCGCTCCACGGCAGCCGCACCCGACCCTGGGCCGGATCGGGGCTGAAGTTGATGACGACGAGGTGTCGGGCGGCGCCGTCCGTCCACGTCCACGCCAGCATGTTGTCGGCGCTGTGGTTGTCGGGCCAACCGTCGACCCCGCAGAGTTGCCAGTCGCCGTCGCGTTCCACCCGGTCGAGGAGGCGCTCGTAGAAGCCCAACAGGCGGCGGTCGGCGGGCTCGTCGGGCCGGCGGGCCAAGAACACGGGGAGCCGCACCTTTCGCCCGTCGAGCTGGCCCTCGTACCACATCGTGGCGCCGGGAAGGGTGGCGATGGCGACGGCGGCCGCCCGCTCCCGTTCGGGCGAGAAGACGGCGGCGGCCCGTGGCTCGTCGTGGTTCTCGATGAAGCGCAGGAGCTGCTGCTGGTACGACAGGTCGGCACCGAGATGGGCTCGCACCGACGCCGCGTCGTCGTGGACGAGGCGGTCGTACAGGCGCTTGTCGTAGCAGAAGTCGAACCCGAGCTCCTGGAGGTCGTGCTCGAGGTCCCAGTAGGCCTCGGCGATGAACACGAAGTCGGGATGGACCTGGCGGACGGTGCCGATGACCTGCGTCCAGTACTCGTCGGGCGGCGCCATTCCGACCCGCTCGCCCCACGTCGATGTGAGCACGTGGTTGAGCAGGAGCATGGCCATGTCGCAGCGGACGCCGTCGCACTGCTCGGCGATGTCGGTCAGGGTGTCGGCGGCAGCTCGCCGCAGCGCCATGGAAAAGGCGTTGAGCTGCAGCGTGTCGGCCCAGGGCGGAAAGTACGGATCGCGGCCGGCCGCGTAGCGCGCCCCGTCGGTACCGGGAACGAAGTATTCGGGATTGGTCTCGGTCCAGGGATGGTCGGGCGCCACATGGTTGGGCACGAAGTCGAGGAG